>DATMCB010000217.1:0-5409 GCA_035558835.1 Solirubrobacterales bacterium | reverse complement strand
CCGGTCGCGACCGCGAGGTCCGCGATGAAGGTGTCTTCGGTCTCGCCGGAGCGGTGCGAGATGACCCGCCCGTAGCCCGCCTCGTCGGCGATGCGGATCGCCTCGAGCGTCTCGGTCAGCGTCCCGATCTGGTTCACCTTGACGAGGATCGAGTTGGCGACTCCGGCGTCGATCCCGCGGCGGAGCCGCTCGGGATTGGTCACGAACAGGTCGTCGCCGACGAGCTGGCAGCGATCGCCGATCGCATCGGTCAGCGCCTTCCAGCCGTCCCAGTCCTCCTCGCCCATCCCGTCCTCGATCGAGACGATCGGGTAGCGATCGACCACGTCGGCCCAGTAGTCGGCGAGCTCGGCGGCGCTCAGCGAGCGCCCCTCGTGCTCGAGCCGGTAGCTGCCGTCCGAGTAGATCTCGCTGGTCGCCGGGTCGAGGGCGATGTGGATGTCGCCGCCGGCCTCGTAGCCGGCTGCCTCGATGCCGGCGACGAGCGCCTCGAGCGCCGCCTCGTTGGAGCTCAGGTCGGGCGCGAAGCCGCCCTCGTCGCCGACCGCGGTGTTGAGGCCGTTCGACTTCAGCCAGCCCTTCAGCGCGTGGAACACCTCGGTGCCCCAGCGCAGGCACTCGCCGAAGCTCGACGCCCCGGCCGGGACGATCATGAACTCCTGGAAGTCGACCGAGTTGTCGGCGTGGGCGCCGCCGTTGACGACGTTCATCATCGGCACCGGCAGGACCGTCGGATCGTCGTTGCCGTAGACGCCGCCGAGGTAGCGGTAGAGCGGCTCGCCGGCGGCGAGCGCCGCCGCCCGCGCGACCGCCAGGGAGGCGCCGAGGATCGCGTTCGCGCCGAGCCGCGACTTGTTCGCGGTCGCGTCGAGGTCGATCAGCACCCGGTCGATCGCCGCCTGGTCGCGGGCGTCGGCGCCGCCGAGCGCCGCCGTGATCTCGCCGTTGACGTTGGCGACCGCGTCCCCCACCCCCTTGCCCCCCCAGGCGTCACCGCCGTCGCGCAGCTCGGTCGCCTCGAACTCGCCGGTCGAGGCCCCGGAGGGGACGGCCGCCCGGCCCGTCGCGCCGCCCTCGAGCGTCACCTCGACTTCGACGGTCGGGTTGCCCCGCGAGTCGAGGATCTGGCGGCCGTGGACGTCTGCGATCGTCGGCATGGGCGGGCGAGTCTAATCGGCGGTGGCGAGTCGGCGGTGGCCGACACAGGCAGAGAGACGGGTGCGGGCGAGAGGTGGTGCGGATCCATACCTCTATGCGACAAGGATGTCCGCCACCCCGGGTCTGGCCCTCGATGCCTCCCTCTCAGCCCGCCCCGTCGGCCACCTCGCGCAGCCCATCCGCCACCTGCCGCAGGCTCAGCTCCGGATCGACGCGGGCGATCCGGGCGACGTCGACGACAGCGAGAAGCAGCCGCCCGATGACCTCCTCGGCGGCGGCGCGCTCGTCCGGGCTGGCGAGCTCGGGGTCGGCCGAGGAGGGCGCCGACCGCACCGTCGCGAGCGCCGCATCGAGCCGCTCCAGCGCCTCCTCGCGGTCTTCCGCGGGCCCCGGCAGGCCGGCCGCGGCGGCGCGGCGCTGGAGCTTGCGGGCGTAGAGGAGGCCGGGGAGGTTCTCGGGGACGTCGGCGAACGGCCCGTCCTCCCCGCGTCCTTCCTGCTCGCGCTTGATCCGGTCCCAGTTGGAGCGGACGTCATCGGTTCCGGCGACCTCGACCTCGCCGAAGACGTGCGGGTGGCGGCGGATCAGCTTCGCGGTCGTATGGGCGGCGACGGCGGCGAGGTCGCCGGCATCGCGCTCCTCGAGCAGCAGCGCCAGGAAGTGGACCTGGAAGAGGACGTCGCCGAGCTCGTCGAGCAGCTTCGCGTCGTCGCCGGCCGCCGCCGCGTCGGCGAGCTCGTAGGCCTCCTCGACCGTGTGGGAGACGATCGAGCGCTCGTCCTGGGCCCGGTCCCAGGGACACTCGCGGCGAAGCCGCCGGGTGACCGCGTCGAGCTCGGCGATCGCCTCGGCACCGGCAGCGGCGCGGGCGTCGTCAGCGCTCATCGCGCGGTCAGGGTGCGGTGGTCGGCGGCGCGGTCGTACCGGGCGGCGCCGTCGTACCGGGCGGCGCCGTCGTCCCCGGCGGCGCCGTCGTGCCGGGCGGAGCGCCGGTCGGGGGCGCCGTCGTCCCCGGTGGTGCGCCGGTGGGAGCGCCGTTGGGCCCGAGCGGCACGGCACCTGGCGGCACCTGCCCCTCGGCGTTCTTCGTCGGCGGCGGCTGCGGCCCCTGGGGGAGCCCCTGCTGGGCGGAGCCGTCGATCGAGATCGTCGATGTGCCCGGCTCGATCGGCTGCCTCGAGATCACGGCCGGCGGCGTCGGCTGACCCGGCGCGGTCGGGGTCTCGGGAGCGACGAAGTTGCTGCAGAGCTCGATCGTCTCGTCGGGGGCGCAGACGGTCCGCGGCGTCCACTTGTCGACGAAGTCGCTTTGGAAGTCGGTGGCGATCTGCTGCTGCTTCGAGGAGACCAGCTGCTGCTCGATCGCGCTACTGGAATCGGCGAGCGACTGAGTCGTCTCCGGATTGATCGCACTCACCTCGATCACGTACCAGCCGCGGTCGGTCTTGAACGGGCCGACGATCTCGCCCTCCGGCGCCGAGAACGCCTGCTGCTCGAGCTGCGGGTCGCCCTGGCCCTCGGTGAGGCCCTCGAGCAGCCCACCGCGGTCCTTGGAGGCCTGGTCCTGCGAGTACTGCTTCGCGACCTTCTTCCAGCTCGCGTCGGAGTCGTCGGCCTCGAGCGCCTGCTTGGCCTGCTCGGCCTTCTGCTTCGACGAGTTGAGGATGACGCGGACGTCGCGGTTCGCCGGCTGTTTGAAGCTGTCGATGTTGACCTCGTAGAACTTCTTGATCTCGTCGTCGGAGACGGTCGGCTTGCTGACCACCGCCTGCTCGAGCCGGTCACGGAGGAGCGTCAGCTCGACCTGCTCCTGAACGTCGGCCTCGCTGAACTTGTTCTGCTCGACGAACTTCTGGAACTCCTTCTCGCTCGAGAAGCTCTGATCCTTGATCCGCTGCAGCTCGGAGTCGATGTCCTGCTGGGTGACGGTGATCCCGCGGTCGGCCGCCTCGCCCTTCACCCACTCGGCGAGGATCAGGCTCTGCATCGCCTGTTGGACGAGCGAGTCGTACTGTGGATCGTCGGGGGCCGGGGGCTTCGGAAGACCGCTCTGTGCCGCCGCCTGCTGGATGGCCGAGTCGAGGTCGTCCTGGGTGATCGAGCCGTCGTCGACGCCATCGACGAAGGCGACGTCGCCGTCGGGCAGCCCGGGCTCGCCGAGTCCGGTCGTGGCGGCGACGAGGGCGACCGCCCCGACGAGGATCAGGGCTAGGACGATCGCCAGTTTGCGCTTCGCCGAGCGGGTCACGGGTCGGAAACATACCGACACGGGTCGGCGGCCAACCCCGCTTGCCGGCGGCAGCGGTGGTCAGGCGGCCCCGGCGACCGGCTCCCGCGACGCGGAGACGGCATCGGCGAGCTGGGAAAGGCGGGCGACCCGCTCCGACTCGGGCGCGTCGGTATCGGGGGCGCGCAGCGTCAGCGTGCTCTCCCGGGAGCTGTAGATCGCGTCGGGAACGCGCTCGCGCAGGCGCCCGACCCGCTCGGAGTCGAGCTCGAGCGGCTCGGCGACGATCCGGCCGCCGCGGAGGACGAGGTTGCGGGCGCCCTCGCGGGCGAGCTCGATCCGGGCCCGCTGGATCGCCAGCAGCGCCTCGATCGGCTCCGGCGGCGGGCCGAAGCGGTCCCGCAACTCGTCGTGGAGCGCGCGCAGCTCGCCGGGCGCGCGGGCGCCGGCGATCCGCCGGTGGATGTCGATCTTCGCCGCCTCGTAGGGAACGTACGCCGACGGGACGAAGGCGGAGACGTCGGTGTCGACCCTGACCTCCTCCTCGGTCCGCTCGCCGCCGCCGGCCGCGCGCAGCTCCGCCACCGCCTGGTCGAGCATCTCGACGTAGAGCTCGAAGCCGATCGCGGCGACGTGGCCGGACTGCTCGGCGCCGAGCAGGTCGCCGGCGCCGCGCAGCTCGAGGTCGCGCATCGCGATCCGGAAGCCGGAGCCGAGCTCGGTGTGATCGGCGAGGGTCGCCAGGCGCGCCGCCGCCTCGCGGGTGACGCCCTCCTCGGAGGGGTAGAGCATGTAGGCGTAGGCGCGCTCGCGAGAGCGTCCGACCCGGCCGCGGATCTGGTAGGCCTGCGCGAGGCCGAGGTTGTCGGCGCGCTCGACGACCAGCGTGTTCGCGGCGGGGACGTCGAGGCCGGACTCGATGATCGTCGTCGCCACCAGAACGTCGGCCTCGCCACGCAGGAACGAGATCATCGTCGTCTCCAGCTCGCGTTCCTCGAGCTGGCCGTGGGCCTCGATGAAGCGTGCCTCCGGCACGAGGGCGCGGAGCCGCTCGGCGGTGTCGTGGAGGGTCTCGATCCGGTTGTGGAGGAAGAACGCCTGGCCGTCGCGGCGGACCTCGCGGCGCAGCGCCGAGGCGACCAGCTCCTCGTCATAGGGACCGACGTAGGTGCGGACCGGACGCCGGCCCTCGGGCGGGGTCTCGATCACCGAGATGTCGCGGAGGCCGGCGAGGCTCATCTGCATCGTCCGCGGGATCGGCGTCGCCGACATCGCGAGGACGTCGACCTTGAGCTTGAGCTGGCGCAGCAGCTCCTTCTGCTTGACGCCGAACCGCTGCTCCTCGTCGATCACGAGCAGGCCGAGGTCCTTGCCGCGGACGTCGCGGGAGAGCAGCCGGTGGGTCCCGATCAGGATGTCGACCGACCCGTCCGCAAAGCCGGCGACGACCTTCTTCACCTCGGCCGGCTTGCGGAGCCGCGAGACCATCTCGATCTCGTAGGGGAAGTCGCGCATCCGCTCGGTGAAGGTGCCGAGGTGCTGGGTGGCGAGAATCGTCGTCGGGACGAGCACCATCACCTGCTTGGAGTCGGCGAGCGCCTGCGCGACTTCCCCTACGAGATCGAGATGGTCTCGCGGCTGCGCAAGCCGACCGACGTGAAGAAGGCGCTGGCCGGGTTCGCCGACGGGTCCGTCGACATCCTCATCGGCACCCACCGGCTGCTGGGCCGCGACCTGCGCGGCAAGGACATCGGGCTGATGGTCGTCGACGAGGAGCAGCGCTTCGGCGTCAAGCAGAAGGAGCTGCTGCGCCAGCTCAAGCTCAAGGTCGACGTCATGGCCATGAGCGCGACGCCGATCCCGCGCACGCTGCAGATGTCGCTGGCCGGGATGCGCGACATCTCGGTGATCGAGACCCCGCCCGAGGGCCGGCGTCCGGTCCGCACCTACGTCGGCCCCTACGACGAGGAGCTGGTCGCCTCGGCGCTGCGCCGCGAGGTCCGCCGCGACGGCCAGGCGTTCTT
>DATMCB010000216.1:0-4365 GCA_035558835.1 Solirubrobacterales bacterium | reverse complement strand
GCGTGACGAGGAGCTAGCCGATGCGTGACGCACACGGCCCCGGAACGAGAAAACCCCCGCATTTGCGAGGGTTCCGGGGAGAGCCGACGAGCGGATTCGAACCGCTGACCCCTTCATTACGAGTGAAGTGCTCTACCAACTGAGCTACGTCGGCGCGGGCCGAAGTCTAATCGGCCGATCTAGGACCGGATCGCGGTGAACGTGGTCGGCTCGGCCGGTAGCCGGCCGGGGTCGAAGCGGGCGAGGAGATCGGCGGCGGTGACCTGCTCGGCGGGAGCCGCTAGCTCGAGCGTGCGCGCCATCCAGACCACGGCGTCTGCCGCGGTCAGGCCGTCCTCGCGGAGGTCGGCGAGGGTGACGGCGCCGTGGCGCTTGGCGAGGCGGGCGCCGTCGGGGCCGAGGACGAGCGGGACGTGGGCCCAGGCCGGGCGCGGGATCCCGAGCAGGTCGCAGAGGTGGGCCTGGGCGGCGGTGGCGGGCAGCAGGTCGTCGCCGCGGACGACCTCCTCGATGCCCTGGTCGTGGTCGTCGACGACGACGGCGAGGTTGTAGGAGACGACGCCGTCGCGGCGACGGAGGACGACGTCGTCGGCGACCCCGGCCACCTCGCCGTGGAGGCGGTCGCGGAAGCTGACCGCGGCCCTGCCGGCGCGGAGGCGGAGCGCGTGCTCCTCGCCGGCCGCGGCCCGGCGGTCCGACCCGGCCTCGCCGAGGTCCCGGCAGGTGCCCGGGTAGAAGCCCTCGGGAGCCTCGCCGTGCTGAGCCGAGGCGGCCTCGCGGATCTCGCGGCGGGAGCAGAAGCAGCGGTAGACGAGGCCCGCGTCGCGGAGGCGCTCGAGCGCCGCTGCGTGCTCGGGCGCCCGCTCCGACTGGCGGACCGGCTCGCCGTCCCAGTCGATGCCGATCGCCGCGAGGTCGTCGAGCTGGCCGCCGACGTGCTCGGCGCGGACGCGGTCGGGGTCGAGGTCCTCGATCCTGACCAGGAACCTGGAGCCCGCCGCGCGGGCGAACAGCCAGGCGAGCAGCGCAGTCCGCAGGTTGCCGAGGTGGAGCTCGCCGGTCGGCGAGGGCGCGTAGCGCCCGACCACGGCTACTCGGGTTCCACCAGCTTGTAGCCGATCCCGCGCACCGTGACGACCAGCTCCGGATCCTGAGGGTCGCGCTCGATCTTCTGGCGGAGGTTCGAGATGTGGACGTCGCAGGCGCGGACGTCGCCCGAGAACTCCGACTGCCAGAGCTCCTCCATGATCTCGAGACGGCTGAAGACCTGGCCGGGCCGCTCGGCGAGCAGCCGCAGGACCTGGAACTCCGAGCGGGTCAGGTTGACCGGCTCGCCGCGGACGGTGACGAGGTGGCGGGCGAGATCGATCGAAACTTCACCGGCCTCGATCGAGCTCGAGCCGCCCTCGACCGTCGAGGCGCGATCGAGCTCGCGGCGGCGGAGCTGGGCGCGGACGCGGCCGAGCAGCTCGCGGACGCTGAACGGCTTCGTGACGTAGTCGTCGGCGCCGACCTCGAGTCCGACGACCTTGTCGACCTCGGCGTCCTTCGCGGTCAGGAGGATGATCGGGACGGCGCTGCGGCCGCGGACGTCGCGGCAGAGGTCGAGGCCGCTGCGGCCCGGCATCATGATGTCGAGGATCAGCAGGTCGAACGGGATCTCGCCGTTGCCGAGCTTGTCGGCGGCGTCGTCGCCGTCGGTCGCGAGGGTGACCGCGAAGCCCTCCTGCTCGAGCGCGTACCCAACCGACTCGCGGACCGACGGCTCGTCGTCGGCCACGAGGATCCGTCCACTGCTCACATCGACCTCATCATTCGTTCACTCCATTGCCGGGGCGGGGTTGGGTCACGCTGCTCACGCTACCGGCGTCGAGGTCGGCTCAGCGGCGCGCAGCACGACGCGGAAGGTACTGCCCCCGCCCTCCTCGGAGTCGACGCTGATCTCGCCACCCATCACGTCGACCATCCGTTTCGCGATCGCGAGCCCGAGTCCGAAGCCCTCGCGCTCGAGCGAGCCGCTGCCGCGGTAGAAGCGATCGAAGACGCGATCCTTCTCGTCGGCACGGATCCCGGTGCCGGTGTCCTCGACCTCGATCACGACTCTTTCCCCGTCCGCCAAGTGCGCGCGAAGCGTAACCACGCCGGGGGCGGGAGTGTGCTTGAAGGCGTTCGTGAGCAGGCCGATCAGGACCTGGCGCAGCAATACGGGGTCGGCGCCGGCGACGAGGTTCGGCGCCACGTCGGTCTTCAGCTCGACCCCGTCGGCCGCCGGCTGATCGAGGGTCGCGATCGCCTCCGCGATCGCGTGGTCGACGCTGACGACGTCCGCCTCCCCCTCGCCGACCGACTCCATCCGGGCGAGGGTCAACAGCGCTTTGGTGAGGCGGCTGACCCGATCGACGTCGGTCGTCAGCCGGTCGAGGAAGTGCTCGCGCGCGGCCGGGTCGTCCTTGGCGCCCGAGCGGAGGACCTCGATCGCGCCCGACATGCCGGCGATCGGGTTGCGGAGCTCGTGGGCGGCGTTGGAGACGAACTCGCGCTCGGCCTGGTCGCGGCGCAGCTCGTCGGTGCGGTCGCGGACGACGAGCAGCGCCGAGCGCTCGGCGGGCAGGTAGCGGGCGCCGATCGCGTAGGTGCGGTTGCCGATGCCGACGTGGTCGCTCTCGGCGCTGCCGCGGTGCGTCGCGCGGCGGATCCAGGGGCGCAACGCGTCGACGACCGAGCCGTCCTCGCCGATCAGCTCCTGCGAAGCCGGGTTGGCGAAGCGAACGTCGCCGTCGGGGTCGACGACGATCACCGCCTCGTCGAGCGAGGTGAAGATCGCCGAGAGACGGTCGCGCTCGGAGGAGAGCGCGTCGAAGGTCTCGGCGAGGGCGATCCGCATCGAGTCCAGCGTCCGGCCGAGGTCGCCGATCTCGTCCCGCCCGCTCGGGTACACGGGGGTGTCGAGGTGTCCCTCGGCGAGCTCGCCGGCGGCGGAGGCGAGCCGCTTGACCCGCGAGGTGATCAGGCTGGCGACGAGGAAGCCGATCAGCCCCGCGACCAGCACCGAGACGACCAGCGCCGTCAGCCGCTGCCCGGCGAGCGCGTTGAGCGCCGACTGGACCTCCTCGGGGCGCTCCGAGATCGACAGCAGCACCCCGGCGACGCCCTTGTCCCCGACGACGATGACGGCCACCATCGTCCGGTCCCCGGGCAGGTCCGAGTTGACGTACAGGTCCCCCTCGAGCGCCGTCGAGACGGCGCTGCGGTGGCCGCGGACCGTGTTGAGGTTGAAGCCGGCGACGGTCGCGGGGGTGACCAGCTTCGGCATCCCGGACGGCGGGTTGTTGTAGAGCCAGGTGCGGAAGTCCTCGGCGGTCGCGGCGTCCCTGATCGCCTCGACCGGGGCGTTCGCCCGTGTCAGCCGTCCCGACGGGAGCTCCGGCTCGACCTTCTCGCGGACGCGCAGCGTCCGCCCGACCGCGAGGTCCTGGGAGCGGCTCTCGGCGGCCCCCTCGCTCGATCCGGCAACGACGATGTAGACGGTCGCGCCGGTCAGGATCCCGATCGCCGAGAACATCAGCCCGAGCCAGAGCCGGACGCCGAACGTGCGGCGCTTCCGGATCGGCTGGATCGTCGCGCGCTCGCCGGTCACCGGCAGCTCCGGCGGCGCCGGGCCGGAAGGAGGTGGCGCGGATGTGGCCATCTGCCCCTCCTTTCTAGACGACGGCCCCGGCGTCATCCAGCAGCGCCGCGGCGCGATGGAAGAGCGCGTCGAGCGCCAGGTCCTCGTTGACGTTGACCTGCAGGCGCCGCCGCGTGTCCATCGCGACTTCGGCCGCGCGCCGTGCCGCCGCCGGATCGACCCGGGCCGCGTCGGCCTCGAGTCGGTCGCCGCGATCGCGGTTGCGGACGATCTCGGGGGCGCCCTCGCCGAGCGCGGCGAGGTCGGCGTACCAGGCAGCGACGAGGGCGAGCCCGAGGTCGATCGCCTCGGTCCGAGCACGACGGTCGGCACGCTTGCCGGCCTCCTCGCCATCGCGACGGACGCGGTTCGCGTCGCGGCCCTTGCCGAACTCGGCGGCACGCTCGCCGGCCGCCGCACGGACGGCCTTGTCGCGCTCCTTGCCGCGCTCAGTGGCGAGCTCGAGCAGCTCCGCCCAGGGCCGCGCGGCGAGCTCGCCGGCGATCGCCGCGCGAGCGGCCGCCTCGGCGTGATCGCGGAGGCGGGTGCCGTCCGGCGTGCCGAGCAGGCGGGCCCGGCCGAGGTCGCCGCCGGCCAGCGCCGCGAGCGCCGCGATCTCCCGCTCGGAGCGGTCGGGCAGATCGTCGGCGAGCCGCCGCTCGAGCGATGCCGGAGACAACGGCTGGAAGCTGACGGCG
>DATMCB010000215.1:0-8261 GCA_035558835.1 Solirubrobacterales bacterium | reverse complement strand
CATGAACCGGCGCAGCGCGTTCAGGAACGGCGAGGTCGTCTCGTCGATGAATCCGGTGACCGCCCGCAGCGGCGTGTTGTACGGCAGCGAGCCGCGGAAGTTGACGTACCAGGAGATCGCCACCGAGGCGATGACGAGAATGATGAAGACGAGGAACAGCGAGTCGACGAACTGCGCGACGTCGTTGCGGTCGATCGCGGCGAGGACGGTGCTCATCGCCGGCCCGCCATCCGTTCGAGCGAGGCGTCGACGGCCGCCTTGAACGCCGCGTGGACGTCGCGCTCGGCCAGCTCGTCGAGGCCCGCCTCGGTGCTGCCGCCGGGCGATGCGATCGCTTCCTGCATCGGGCGGGGCTCGTGGGTCAGCAGATGGTGGCCGACGCCGGCGGTGGCCTCGCTGACCAGCCTCGAGCTGAGCTCCGGGTCGAGCCCCGCCTCGATGCCGGCCTCGATCAGGGCCTCGACGGCGAGCGCGATGTAAGCGGGCGCGCAGCCCATCACCGCGGTCGCCGGATCGAGCTCGTCCTCCTCGACCTCGAAGACGCTTCCGAGCGAGCCGAGCAGCGCCAGTGCCTCACCGAGGACACCGGAGCGCTCGTCGGCGCCGAGCGGCGTGTGGCAGATGACCCCGCGCCCGACCTCGACCGCCAGGTTCGGCATCGTCCGCAGGACCGGCGTCGGCGCCAGCGCCGCGGCGAGGGTCGCGAGCGGGGTCGCGCCGAGCACCGAGATGACGCCTCCCGGCCGCCCGGCGATCTTCGGCGCTACGTCGTCGAGCGCGGCGGGCTTGACCGCGAGGACGACGAGGTCGGCCCGGTCGGCAAGGTCCTCGAGCGAGCCGAGGCGATGCCCGCCGACCTCCGCGGCGAGGCTCTCGGCCCGCCCCGATCCGGAGTCGGTGAAGAGCATCGACGCCGGCCGCAGCGATGCCCGTGCCCAGCCCCTGGCGAGGGCCGCGGCCATGTTTCCCGATCCTGCGAAGCCGACTTCCATCGGCCTCCAAGACTAGATCAGGGGGCTCCGGAGGCCCCGCTCAGGACTGGTTGAAGAAGCCCTTCTCGACGAGGCGGGCCTTCTCCTCGGCGGAGACTTCGACGTTCGCCGGGGTCAGCATGAAGGTCTTGTCGGCGATCTTCTGCATGCCGCCGTCGAGGGCATAGGTGAGCCCGGAGCTGAAGTCGATCAGGCGCTTCGAGAGGTCGGCGCTCGTCGATTGGAGGTTGAGGATCACCGGGACGTTGTGCTTGAAACGGTCCGCGACCTCCTGGGCGTCGTTGAAGTTGCGCGGGGTCACGAAATGGACCTGCACGTCGGCGCCGCCGTCGGCCACCGGCCGGAGGTTGCGGCGGCGGCGCGGCGGCGCGTCGTCGGCGAAGATGTCGTCGATGTCGTCGGCGGGCTCGTCACGACGCAGCCGGCGGACGTTCGAGGGCGGTGGCGCGGGCTCACGACGGCGCCGCGAGGGCGGCGGCACCGCCTCCTCGCTGATCGTGTCGGGCTCGTAGGGGTCGTACTCGTCCTCGTAGCGATAGTTGGGGTCCTCGGCGAGTCCGAAGTAGACGAGGGCTCTGTTCCATGTGTCGCGTACGGCCATGTAGCGCTCTCTTTCGCCTGCTCGCGGCGATGTCCTGCGCCCGCAGTATGACGCCAACCGGGGGCGGGCGGTAGGCCTCCCCGGCAGTGCGATCCCGCTTGCAGGTGCGCCTGGATCACCCGAACAGGACCGAGCCGATCCGGATCGTCGTCGCCCCCTCGTCGACGGCGACGCGCCAATCCTGGGTCGTCCCCATCGAAAGCCGCGACAGCCCGTGCTCGGCAGCAAGCTCGGCGAGCCGGGCGAAGTACGGCCGCGAGGTCTCGGGATCGTCGCTGAACGGCGGCATCGTCGAGAGGCCGACGACCCGGACCGGACACGCGTCGATCGCAGCCCCGAGCGCGGCCGGATCGACGCCGCCCTTGCCCTCCTCGCCGGCGACGTTGACCTGGATCAGCACCTCGGTCGAGTCGTCGCCGTGCTTGCCGAGCTGGCGCATGACGCTGTCGGTGTGGACGGAGTGGATCAGCCGGACCCGCCCCACGACGTCGCGGACCTTGCGGCTCTGGAGGTTGCCGATGAAGTCCCAGGTGAACGCGTCGCGCCAGCGCTCCTGCTTTTCGGCGAGGTCGTTGAGCCGGTTCTCGCCGACCAGCTCCACCCCGGCCTCGGCGAGCGCCCCCATCTCGGCGCTCGGGACGTACTTGCAGGCGACGAGGACCTCGGTGCCGGCCGGCGCCTCGGCCCGAACGGCCGCGAGGTTCTCGGCGACGCGCCCGGGATCGATGTCGCGGAACGGCTCGACCATCACGCCGCCGTGACGATCCCGGCCTGCCGGCCCGTCTCGGGCCCCTCGCCGCGATGGGAGAAGAACGTCCCGCCCTCGCAGCGCGTGCAGATGCCGCAGTCCTCGACCGCCGTGACGCCGGCCCGCTCGAGGAGCCGGCGGGCCACCTCCTTGAGGTCGAGCATCCGGCCGTCGGCGACGCCCGGGCCGAGCGGCGCGAAGGCGGCCAGGACCTCCTCCCCCACCTCGTAGCAGCACGGCCCGATCCCGGGGCCGATCGCCGCCGCCTCCGCGTCGATCGCAGCGGCGCCGGAGCCGACGATGCCGCCGGCGAGCCCCCGCCAGCCGCAGTGGAGCATCGCCAGCCCGTCCGGCCCCGCCAGCGCGATCGGCAGGCAATCGGCGACGAAGACGAGGGCGGCGAGCCCGGAGCGATCGATGACGTGTCCGTCGAGCTCGGGCGGGTCAGCGGCCGGATCGGGCCACAGCGACGGCTCCTGCGCCTGCTCGTGACTGGCGATCGCAGACGCGTGGACCTGGCGCCCGATCACGACACCGCCGGGGTCGATCCCGGTCGCGGCGCAGAGCCTTACCCGGTTGGCGACGACCCGATCGCGCTCGTCGCCGGTCAGGATCCCGAGGTTGAGGCTGCTCCACGGACCCTCGCTGACGCCGCCGAGACGGGTCGAGAAGACGGCGCGCGCCCCAGGGAGGCCGGTCTCGAGCCATCTCGTTCCTTCGCCTTCGCGCCAGTCCATCGCCGAGACGATTCCAGATCGCCGTCAGCGGGACCCGGCGGCGGCCTCGAGCGCCGCCGTCAGCTCGGCCTCGCGGCCGCCGTCGATCTCACCGTCGAGCTTTCGCTCCAGCGCGGCGGCGAGCCCGGCGCCGACGGCGGGGCCGCGGGGGACCCCGGCGGCGAGCAGGTCGTCCCCGTCGATCTCGAGGCCGACCCGGCTCCACTCGTTCACGTAGCGCTCGATCCAGCTCCCACCGGCCGCCTCGGCGACGAGCAGGACGGCGGGCTCGGCGCGGTCGGCCAATGCCACCGCCTGCGAGGGCCGCTGCGGCCGCGCCGCCGCGAGCCGGCGCGCCTCGTCGAGCTCGGGCCCGCTGCCGGCGGCGATCAGCATCGCCCGGATCGCCGTCTCGGCGTGCCCGCTCCAGTGCGGGCTCATCCGCTTCGACTCGACTGCCGGAAGGAGCTCGGCGGCGCCGCCGGGCAGCGGTCGCACGCCCCACTCGTCGAGGAGCACGAAGCCGGCTGCCGCGACGTGCTCGGCGGCGAGCCGCCGGAGCTCGGCGTCGCGCCGCTCGGCGCTGACCGCCCCGAGGTCGGCGCCGGCGAGCAGGCGCCGGGTCGACGGGTCCGGCTGGAGGCCGAGGCGGGCGCCGTAGCGGGCAGCGCGGATCGCCCGCGTCGGATCGTCGGCGAACGAGCCCGGATGGAGGACGCGAAGGCGCCCGGCGGCCAGGTCGGCGGCGCCGTCGAAGGGATCGAGGACCCGATGCGGGGGCGTCAACGCGATCGCGATCGCGTTGACGGTGAAATCACGGCGGCCGAGGTCCTCTCCGATCGCGGCCGGGGCGACGTCGGGCAGCGCCCCGGGGTGCGCGTAGCTCTCGGTGCGCGTCCGGGCGATGTCGGCGTGACGACCGTCGCCGAGCGCGACGACGGCGGTCCCGAAGCGGTCGTGGCGGCGGGCGGGCAGCCCGAGGGCGGCGAGGACCGGCTCGAGGTCACCCTCGACGGCGATGTCGATGTCGGCGTCGGGACGTGATCCGGAGACGAGCGCCCTTGCGACCCCGCCGACGATCCAGGCCTCGTGGCCGGCGAGCACGTCGCCGACCCGTCCGAGGCCGAGCCGCTCGATGCCGGCGGCGAGCTCGTTGCCGGTCGTCATGGCTCCGTAGGATGCTGCGTTCGCCGATGAAGCGGATCCTGACCATCTGGCGGCAGATGACCAGTGCCGAGCGGGCCGTCGCGTGTGCGGCGACGCTCGCCCTCGCCGTGACCGTCGTCGCCGCCCCGTTCGCGCTGCTGAAGCGCCCCGACGACGTCTCCAACCCCGACGCCGCCTTCGCCCGCAAGGAGGGCGCCGGCAAGGAGAAGCAGCCGAAGCCGGCCAAGACCGTCAACTGGACGCGCTACGGCTACGACGTCGGGCGCAGCAAGTTCCTCGACTCGCCTCGGGTCCGGCCGCCCTTCCGGAAGGTCTGGAAGTGGAAGGGCAACGAGCTGATCGAGTTCCCGCCGATCGTCGTCGACGGCCGCCTCTACTTCATCGACAACGACGGCGTCTACGTCTGCCTGTCCGCGAAGACCGGGAAGGTGATCTGGAAGAAGCAGCTCGCATCCCTGAACGCTTCGTCGCCGGCCTACTTCAAGGGCGTCCTCTACAGCGTCAGCCTCTCGCCGGGCCAGGCGCTCGCGGTTCGCGCCCGCGACGGAAAGGTCCTCTGGCGCAAGCCGCTCGACGGCCGCGCCGAGTCCTCGCCGCTGGTCCAGAAGGGGCGGATGTACTTCGGCAACGAGGCGGGACAGCTCCTCGCGCTCGACGTCAAGGACGGATCGACGGTCTGGGAGACGGGCCTCGGCGGATCCGTGAAGGCCGCGCCGGCGTTCGCCGACGGCAACCTCTACGTCGGCGACTACGGCGGCAAGATGAACGCCGTCCGCGCCAGGGACGGCAAGCTCGTCTGGCAGACCTCCGACCTCGGCCTCGGCATCGCCGGCTCGGGTCGCTTCTATTCGACCGCAGCGGTCGCGTTCGGCCGCGTCTACGCCGGCGACGTCGACAACCGCGTCTACAGCTTCGATGCCGACAACGGCGAGATCGCCTGGACCTACTCGGCCGGCGACTACGTCTACTCCGGGATCGCCGCGGCGGACACGAAGGGCACCGGCCCGACCGTCTACTTCGGCTCCCACGACCGCAACGTCTACGCGCTCGACGCGAAGAGCGGCAAGGTCAAGTGGTCGGAGGGCGCCGGGGGGCAGATCAGCGGCCCCGCCACGGTCGTCGGCGACGTCGTCTACGTCTCGACGTTCAGCGGCAACTCGACGATCGGCCTCGACCTCGGGACCGGTCGCCGGGTCTTCAGCTACGACGACGGCGAGTACGGACCGGTCGTCTCCGACGGCCAGACCCTCTACCTGACCGGCGGCTCCTCGATCGTCGCCTTCGAGCCGTTCGACGTCGGCAACTACGACTACAAGACCAAGAAGGGCCAGAAGGGCATCGTCCCACCCGACCAGCAGCGCAAGGCCAGGCAGCACGCCCGCGAGCGGGCGAAGCATCAGCAGGCGGGCGGCGGCGCCCAGGAGGGTCAGCCCGAGGGCGGGTCCCAGCCGCAGTCCGGTAACGGGTCGGCCGGCGCTGCCCGGGCGGGCAACGGACCAGGGAAGGGCAACCAGGGAAAGCCTGGAGGCAAGCGCAAGGCGAAGCGCACCGGCAAGGCTGGAAATCGCTGACTTCGCGTCAAGGCAACGAATCGGCCCTATAGGTTCCGAAATGTTGCGTTGACGGAAAGTCAGCGAACGCGGGAGCCGATTCCCCCCCCTCACTGCCCAAATCACCGACGCCCACAGCAACGGGCCGTCTGAGCCCGGCCGCTTATCTGACGTCGATGCCGGCTTCGCGCATTGCCCGCTTCGCCTCGCCGATCGAGTAGCGGCCGTAGTGGAAAATCGACGCGGCGAGGACGGCGTCGGCGCCGCCCTCGAGGATGCCGGCGGCGAGGTGGTCGAGGGTGCCGACCCCGCCCGAGGCGATGACCGGGATCGGCACCGCGGCGGCGACCGCGGCGGTGAGCTCGAGGTCGTAGCCGTCCTCGGTGCCGTCGCGGTCCATGCTCGTCAGCAGAATCTCCCCCGCCCCGCGCTCGGCGGCTTCGACCGCCCAGGAGATCGCGTCGCGGCCCTCGACCCTGGTGCGGCCGCCGGCGACGTAGACGTCCCAGGCCGGCTCGGGGCCGGGGATCCGGCGGGCGTCGATCGCGACGACGACGCACTGGGAGCCGAACACCTCGGCGAGCTCGCCGATCAGCTCCGGGCGCGCGAGCGCGGCGGAGTTGACGCCGACCTTGTCGGCGCCGGCATCGAGGACGGCCTGGGCATCGGCGACCGAGCGGATCCCACCGCCGATCGTGAAGGGGATGAACACCTCGTCGGCGGTCCGGCGAGCGAGCTGGACGATCGTGTCGCGGTCCTCGTGCGAGGCGGTGATGTCGAGGAAGACGAGCTCGTCGGCGCCCTCGGCGTCGTAGCGGGCGGCGAGCTCGACCGGGTCGCCGGCGTCGCGGATGTCGACGAAGTTCGTGCCCTTGACGACGCGCCCGTCATCGACGTCGAGGCAGGGGATCAGGCGCTTCAGAGCCACGTCGGCAGCGTAGGGGTGTCTAGCCCTTGCGCCCGCGAATCGGCATCACGGCGCTCTTCGCGAACAGGCCGGGCTCGAGCTTGGTGACGAGCGCCTTGATCCGCGACCGCTCGCGGGAGCTGAGGTTGCCCGGGCGGCCCTTCGACTTGACGAGCAGCTCGCGGAGCTCGGTCGCCTCGCCCGGCCCGAGCTTGTCGAGATGGCGCTTGGCGAGCAGCGCGACCTCGGCGACGAGCATGATCCGCCCCCAGACGGTCCACTTACCTGCCGTGCTGAGC
This sequence comes from Solirubrobacterales bacterium, assembly GCA_035558835.1. Classification (GTDB taxonomy): domain Bacteria; phylum Actinomycetota; class Thermoleophilia; order Solirubrobacterales; family 70-9; genus RHKX01. The sequence continues at coordinate 1,281 of DATMCB010000215.1, read as the reverse complement.
ACTCCCATTCAGTCCTTCCTCTCGGCGCCGTCACGGAGCGCGTCGATCGCGTCCGCGACGCTGAATCGTCGCTCATAGAGCGCTCGGCCGACGATCACGCCGCCGAGCGCGCCGGTAGCGGCCCGCCGCAGGGCGGCGAGGTCAGCGAGCGAACCGACGCCGGCGGAATAGATCAACTCGGCCCCGCCCGCCTCGCAGGCGCCGAGGACGGCACCGAGCCGGTCGAGCCCCGGGCCGGCGAGCGTCCCGTCGACCTCGACCGGGGTGAAGACGAACCGGCGGATCCCGCGAGCACCGAGGTCGGCGATCGCGTCCTCGACGGCGGTGTCGGTCGCCTCCTCCCAGCCGGCGACGGCGACGCGGCCCGCGCGCGCGTCGACCGATGCGACGATCCGCTCGCCGTAGGCGCCGGCGAGCTCGCCGGCGAGGCCGGGATCGCGCTGGGCGGCGGTGCCGAGGACGGCCCGCTCGGCCCCCGCGGCGAAGGCGGCCTCGACGCCGGCGCGATCTCGGAGGCCGCCGCCGAGCTGGACCGGGACGTCGACCGCGGCGGCGATCCGGGCAACGACCGCGAGGTTGGCGGGGGTGCCCGCCCGGGCCCCGTCGAGGTCGACGACGTGGACGATCGACGCCCCGCCGTCGACCCAGCGCCGGGCGGCGTCGACGGGGTCGGCGTCGTAGGCGGTCTCGCGGTCGTAGTCGCCCCGGAGCAGCCGCACGGCCCGCCCGTCGCGGATGTCGATCGCCGGGTAGAGGCGGATCGCTGCGCTCATGCCGGAGCGCCGGACGCCACGGCCGCGAAGTTGCGGAGCATCCGCAGCCCCGCCGCGCTCGACTTCTCGGGATGGAACTGCGTGCCGAGCACGTTGCCGCGGCCGACGATCGCGGCGAAGCGATCGCCGTACGTTGCGGAGGCGATCAGCTCCTCCGGGCGCGGCCGGGCGGCGAGCGAATGGACGAAGTAGAAGGGCTCGCCGTCCTCGATCCCCTCGGTCAGCGGCGAGTCCGACTCGAGATGGAGGTGGGCCCAGCCGATGTGCGGCAGCTTCAGCCCCGGCGAACGCAGCGGCTCGACTGCACCCGGGAGCAGGCCGAGGCCGGCGGCCCCGCCGTGCTCGGTCGAGGACTCGAAGAGGAGCTGCATCCCCAGGCAGATCCCGAGCAGCGGCACCCCAGCCGCAGCCCGCTCGCGGATCGGCCCGGCCAGCCCGCGCCGCTCGATCTCGCTCATCGCCTCCGGGAATGCGCCGACGCCGGGCAGGACCAGGGCCGACGCTGTGC
>DATMCB010000214.1:0-4200 GCA_035558835.1 Solirubrobacterales bacterium | reverse complement strand
CGCTGCTCAGGCCGACCGCCGGCTCGATCGCGGTCGGTGGGCACGAGCTGCCCCGCGAAGCCTGGCGGCTGCGCGGGCGGATCGGCTATCTCGGCCACCAGCCGCTGCTCTACCGCGACCTCGGGGCGCGCGAGAACCTCGACTTCCACGGGAAGCTGTTCGGGCTCGACGGTGCCGGTGCCGAGCGCGCCGACGAGCTGCTCGACCGCGTCGGTCTCGCCCACCGGGCCGCGACCCGCGTCGATGAGATGTCGGCCGGCATGGTCAAGCGGCTCGCCGTCTGCCGGGCGCTCCTCCACGAGCCCGACCTGCTCGTCCTCGACGAGCCGCTCGCCAACCTCGACCCGGCCGGCGCCGAGGTCGTGGCGCCGCTGCTCGGCCCGGCGCCGGGGCGGACGCGGGTGATCGTCACCCACGACGTCGAGGCCGCGCTCGAGCAGGCCGACCGAGTCCTCGGCCTCCACCGCGACGGCAGCGTCGCCTTCGAGATCGCGGCCGCGGAGGTCGATCCGGCGACCGCCCGCGAGATCTACTCGGAGCGGGCGGGGGCCGTCCGATGAGCGGTCGCGCGCCATCGACCGGCAAGGTCGTCAGGGCCGTGCTCGGCAAGGACCTGCGCGTCGAGCTACGGACGCTCCAGTCGGTTCCGGCGATGCTGCTCTTCGCGACGACGATCTTCGTGCTGTTCCGGTTCGGGCTCGACCGGACGCGGCTCGACGGCGGCCTCGCCGCCGGGGTACTGCTGGTGACGATCCTGTTCGCGGCGCTCCTGGCGATCAACCGGATCTTCGTCGCCGAGCGTGAGCAGGGGGGCTTCGAGGCGATCCGGCTCGCCCCCGCCGACGGGACCGCGCTGTTCTTCGCGAAGGCGGCAGCGCTACTCGTCTACCTGATCGTGCTCGAGCTCTTCGCCCTGCCGGTCTTCTGGCTCTTCTTCCTCGCCGACGCCTCCGGTCTGGTGCCGATGCTGCCGGTCCTGCTGCTCCTCGACGTGGCGCTCGCGGTGACCGGCGCGCTGATCGCGCCGATGGCGACGAACTCGCGCGCCCGCGACCTGATCGGCCCGCTGATCCTGCTGCCGCTGATCGTCCCGGCGATGATCGCCGCCGCCGGGGCCGGCCGCCATCTCCTCGCCGCCGGCGGGCCGTCGTACGAGCAGTACGGAACCTGGCTCGCAGTGCTCGGCTTGTACGATCTGGTCTTCCTGCTGATCGGTTGGGCTGCCTTCGACTTCCTCATCGAGGATTGACGCCTGGGCGCCCGGTTCCACAGCTTCCGCCAGCGATGAAACCGTCGACTCTGAGGACCCTCGTTCTGCTCACGGCCCTGCTCATCGGGGTCGGGTTCGCGCTCGTCTTCTTCTACGCCTCCAACGAGGCCGACCAGGGCTTCATCCAGAAGATCTTCTACCTGCACGTGCCGCTGGCGATCGTCGCTCTCGGCGGCTTCGTGCTCGGCGGCATCCACGCGATCCGTCATCTCCGCAGCGGCGACCCGGTTCACGACGCCCGCTCCTACGTCTCGATCCACGCCTCGGTCATCTTCGGCGTCGCGGTCCTCGTCACCGGCGCGATCTGGGCGAAGGGGTCCTGGGGCAAGTGGTGGGTCTGGGACGAGCCGACGCTGGTCAGCTTCCTGATCGTCTTCCTCCTCTACTGCACCTACTACCCGCTTCGCTACGCGATCGAGGATCGCGATCGCCAGGCGCGCTACGCGTCGGTCTTCGCGATCACCGCCGGGGCGTTCGTCCCGCTCAACTTCATGGCCGTCCGGGCTGCCGAGTCGCTCGTCCACCCCCGCACGTTCGGCACCGTCGAGGGCGGCATGCCGGGCGACATGTGGCTGACGTTCCTGGTCTGCTTCGCCGGCATCGCGCTCCTCTGGGTGACGCTCGTCAGCTTCGAGCTGACCGCGAAGCGGACTTCCGGCCAGCTCTCGCGGCTGCGCCGGGCCCTCGACGACGGCGGTCATGGAGGCGGGCCCGGCGTCGCCCGCCGGATCGCCCCGAGCGGGGCGGGCAGCCGCTGATGCCGGCGCTGCCGCTCGATGAGGCCGGCAAGTACGTCGCCGCGGCGTACGTCGTCTTCGTGGTCCTGCTCGTCGTCTACATCGGGATCATGGCGGCGAAGCTGAGCCGGATCTCGCGCGAGATCGAGGAGATCGCCGAGCTCGCCGAGCAGCGCCGGGCGGAGGAGCAGGAGCCGGAGCCGGAGGAGGTCCGCTCGTGAGCGACCTGCTCGCCCTCGGCATCTCCCACAAGACCGCGCCGCTCGAGCTCCGCGAGCGCCTGGCGCTGACCGAGGGCCGCGCCGCCGGGGTCCTCAACGACCTCCGCTCGCACGCGCAGGTCGGCGAGGCGGCGGCGATCTCGACCTGCAACCGAACCGAGCTCTACCTGGTCGTGACGGAGGCGGTCGAGGCCGAGAACGTCGCCCTCGGCGCGCTCTCGCGACAGGCCGGGATCCGCCCGACCGAGCTGATCGAGAGCCTCTACTCGTACCGCGGCATCGAGGCCGCGCGGCATCTCTACCGGGTCGCGGCCGGCCTCGATTCGATGATCCTCGGCGAAGCCGAGATTCAGGGGCAGGTCAAGCGTGCCTACGAGCTGGCGCTCGTCGAGGGCGCCACCGGAGCGATCCTCAACCGGCTCTTCCGCGGCGCCCTGGCGGCCGGCAAGCGGGTCCGGGGCGAGACCCGGATCGGCGAGGGCGGGATCAGCGTGCCCTCCGCAGCCGTCCAGCTCGCGACCCGCACCCTCGGCGATCTGACCGGACGCCACGTGCTGTTGATCGGCGCCGGCGAGACGGCCGAGCTGACCGCCCGGGCGCTGACCGCCCGCGGCGTCGAGACCGTCTTCGTCGCCAACCGCCGCTACGACCGCGCGATCGGGCTCGCCGAGCGGTTCGGCGGCAGCGCCGTCCGCCTCGAGGACCTGCCGGCGCAGCTCGAGATCGCCGACATCGTCGTCTCCTCGACCAACTCGCCCCATCACCTCGTCGAGCGCGAGGAGCTCGAGCTCGTCGCCGCCGCCCGCGACTACCGACCCCTGCTCCTCATCGACCTGGCGGTCCCGCGCGACATCGACCCCTCCTGCCGCGAGGTCACCGGTGTCGTCGTCCGCGACGTCGACGACGTCCAGACGATCGCCGACCGCAACGCGACCGGGCGCGAGGTCGAATCCCGCGGCGCCGAGGTGATCGTCGCCGCCGAGCTGGCGAGGTTCGAACGCTGGCTCGGTTCGCTCGAGGTGCTGCCGACGGTCGCGTCGCTGCGGGTCCGCGCCGACGAAATCGTCAGCCGCGTCCTCGCCGAGAACATCGGTCGCTTCGATGATCTCAGCCACGAGGATCAGGTCCGGATCGAGGCGATGGCGCGATCGATAGCGAGCCGGCTGCTCCACGAGCCGACCCTGCGGCTGAAGCGGGCCGCCGAGGAATCCGACGCCTACCAGCAGGTCGCGGCATTGCGCGAGCTGTTCGGGCTCGACGCCGGCACCGAGCCCGAGGGCGCCGGCGCCGAGGTGACGCCGCTGCGCAGGCGCAGCGAGCGGACCGGAGACTGAGCGCCCTGAGCGGGCTGCGGATCGGCACCCGTGGCAGCGCCCTCGCGCTGGCGCAGGCGGGAACGGTCGCCGCGGGACTCGACGGCGCCGAGCTCGTCGTCATCCGCACCGCCGGCGACGAGGGCGGTCCGTCCGCGGCACGGAGCGACGACAAGTCGCGGTTCGTCCGCGAGATCGAGCGGGCGCTTCTCGACGGTGACATCGACCTCGCCGTCCACAGCGCCAAGGACCTGCCGGGTGAGCTGCCCGAGGGCCTCGCGCTCGCCGGCGTCCCGCCGCGTGCGGACCCCGCCGACGTCTGGATCGGGCCGGGCGGGTCGATCGCCGAGGTTCCCGAAGGGGCGCGGGTCGGAACCGCGAGCGTCCGCCGCCGCTCGCAGCTGCTCGCCGTCCGTCCCGACCTCGACGTCGTCGAGCTGCGAGGCAACGTCGATACGCGGTTGCGGAAGCGCGCCGACGGCGAGGTCGACGGGATCGTCCTCGCCGCGGCCGGTCTCGAGCGGCTCGGCCGCAGCGGCGAGTCCGGCTTCCGCTTCGGCCTGCGGGCGCTGACCCCGGCGGCCGGGCAGGGCGCGCTCGCGCTCGAGGCCCGCGATGACGCCGGTCCGGCCGCCGCCGCTGCTGCGGCCGATCTGACC
>DATMCB010000213.1:0-2018 GCA_035558835.1 Solirubrobacterales bacterium | reverse complement strand
ACTCGCCAACCGCCGCGCCTTCGAGGAGCGGCTCGAGCGCGCGACCCAGCGCTATGCGGCGGGGGCGGCGGAGCTCTCGATCATGCTCTGCGACCTCGATCGCCTGAAGATGATCAACGACACCAACGGCCATGCCGCCGGCGATGTCGCGCTGCGGCGGGTCGCCAGCGCCCTCGTTCGCTCCGCGGCCGCCTTCCCCGGCGCGTTCGTGAGCCGGATCAGCGGCGACGAGTTCGGCATCCTCCTCGAGGGCCGGCCCGGCGACCGGGCCGAGGGCGGCCACCCGGCGATCGCCGAGCTCGCCAACGGCGCGCAGCGCCTGCTCTCGGAGCAAACCGACGATCCGCTCTCGGTCTCCTGCGGGGTCGCGATGGCGGCTCCGGACATGGCGACCCCCTCGCAGCTCCTCGCCGCCGCCGACGCCGCCCAGTACCTGGCCAAGCGCCGCGGCGGCAACCGCGTCTGCACCGCCGCCCAGGTCGCCGCCGAGAGCGAGGGCGAGTGGGTGCCGATCCCCGACGGCGGCTTTCGGCCGCGCTTCTGGGAGACGGCGGAGGAGATCGCGCGGACCCTCGACTCCGAGCTCGCCGAGGCGACGACCCTGGACCGCCTCGAGGTCGTCGCGACCGCGTTCACGGCCGCCGGCGATCTCGCCCGCTGGGCGATCTCGCACTGCCCGACCGGCGAGTCCCGGCTCCGCGACGCCGCCCTCGGCGACAACCGCGACCGGCGGCGGACCGGGGTCCGGGTCGCCCCGAGCGACCTCGAGTACGAGTCCTACGAGCTCGACGACTACCCGGCGACCGCGGCGATCGTCCGCGCCGGCGGCGGCTCGTTCATCGCCAGGCTCGACGATGCCGACAGCGATCCGGCCGAGCGCGACCTGCTCGTCCGCGACGGCTTTCAGGGTGTGATCGGCGTCGCCGTCGGCGATGGCGACGGCGTCTACCTGATCGAGATCTACGCCGACCTCGGGGAGGCGCCGTTCGAGGAGCTCGACGCGCCGCTGCGTCTCGCGGCGCGGGCGGCCGTCTCGCCGCAGCGCCACAACGGCAGCACCCGGACCGCGGGGCGCGGGTTCACCCGGGCGCTCGACCTGGCGCTGGCGCTGCCGACGCGCCTGACCGAGGCGATGGACGAGGAACAGCTCTGCGAGGGATCGGTCGAGCAGCTGCGCGACGCGTTCGGATGCCCGGTGGTGCAGATCATCAGCGTCGTCGGCGACCGGATCGTCCTCCGCGCCGAGCGGGCGCCGGAGGCGACGCCGGCGGGCTGGACGCAGTCGGCGGAGGCGGGGCTGATCGGCCGCGCCCTGATCGAGGACGCTCCGGTACTGGCCGAGGACGTCTCGCGGGAGCCGAGCTACCGGGCGACGCTGCAGACCCGCGGGATCCGCAGCGAGCTGATCGCGCCGATCCGGACCGCGAAGGGCACCTGGGGCGTGATCAACCTCGAGGACACCGAGGTCGCCGCCTTCGACCGCGACGACGCCTCGCTGCTCGCCGCCTACGCCGCCGTGCTCGGCACGATGCTGAACGCGATCGACCTCTACGCCAGCCTCGACGGCGCCTACCTCGGCACGGCCGAGGCGCTCTCGGCGGCGCTCGAGTCGAAGGACACCTACACCGCCGAGCATTCCCGTGCGATCGCCGACAACGCGGTCGCGGTCGGCGCCCAGCTCGGGCTCGAGGGCGAGGATCTGCGGATGCTCCGCTACGCCGCCGCCCTCCACGACATCGGCAAGATCGGCGTCCCCCGCGAGATCCTCAACAAGCCGGCGCCGCTCGATCCCGACGAGCAGCGCAAGGTCCAGGAGCACACCGTGATCGGCGAGCGGATCATCGACCCGATCGAGTTCCTCGCCCCGATCCGCCAGGTCGTCCGCCACGCCCACGAGCGCTGGGACGGAAGCGGCTACCCGGACGGCCTCAGCGGCGGGAACATCCCGCTCGGCGCCCGAATCGTCTTCGCCTGCGACGCCTACGACGCGATGACGACCGACCGCCCCTACCGGAGCG
>DATMCB010000212.1:0-3929 GCA_035558835.1 Solirubrobacterales bacterium | reverse complement strand
GAAGCGCCACAGCCTCTCGGCGGTCGAGCTGGCAGAGCTCTACCCGCGCTTCGAGGAGTTCAAGGCGATCCGCACCGAGCTCGACCCCGGGGGCTCCTTCGCCAATCCCTACCTCGAGCAGGTGCTCGGCCCGGTCGCCGTCACCGCCGGACGGCGTCGCAAGAAGCGCCGCTGACGCCCGACGCTCAGAGGAACGCGTGCCCCTCGCCGCGGTAGGTCGGGGCCTCGGCGACGATCGCGTCGCCCTCGACCAGGTAGAGGCTGTCGAAGTGCTCGCAGAGCTCGCCCGCCTTCGCGTGGCGCATGTAGACGCGGTCGCCGACGCGGAGGCGGACCGCGACCTCGCCGAGCAGCGGCGTCTGTACCTCGCCGGCGCCCTCGAATCGGTCGAGATGGAGCCCCGGCGGCAGCCACGGCTCCGGCAGGCGGTCGGCGCCGGCCGCGCCGGAGGCGACGTAGCCGCCGCCGAGCGCGGTCACGCAGCCCGGCGCGGGGCGGCGGACGACCGGCAGCGCGAAGCCGGCCGCCGGCCGCAGCGAGAAGCGGCTGTAGTCGTCGAACAGCGCCGGGGCGTAGAAGCCGGAGCCGGCCGCGAGCTCGGTGAGGGCGTCCTCGCGGCTCGTCAGCTCGAGGCTGCCGGTGCCGCCGCCGTTGACGAATCGAAGCGGCGCCACCGCCGACACCGCGGCGACGATCGCGGCCCGGCGCTCGGCGATCTCGGCCATCGACGCCTGCTGCATCCGGCGGATCCCGAGGTTCCGCAGGGCGCGGCCGGGAGCGGCGTCGCCGACCCCGGCGACCTGGCCCTCGTAGGCCATCAGCCCGACCAGCTCGAGTCCCGGCCGCGCGGCGATCTCCTCGGCGAACGCGCGCGCCTGCGCGGCGGTGCGAAGCGGCGAGCGCTTCGGCCCCGCCTGGATCACCCCGCGCAGCGCGCGGTAGCCGACGTCGATGTCGATCGCGACCGGGACCGGCGCCGGGCCGGCGCCGACTGCGCCCTCGATCAGGTCGAGCTGCGCCGCCTCGTCGACCATCAGGGCCGGCGCCGCGGCGGGGTCGGCCTGGGCGAGTTCGGCGAGGCGCGAGATCGCGTGCCGATCGACGGTCGGATAGGCGACGACGAGGTCGCGGCGGCCGGCTTCGGCGTGCATCAGCGCCTCCGGCAGCGTGAAGCAGAGCAGCCCGCGGAAGCGCTCGTCGCGCGCATCGATCCGCTCCAGCACTTCGCGGCAGCGGACCGACTTGCTCGCGACCCGGATCGGCTTGCCGGCGGCGCGCGCCAGCATCGCGTCGGCGTTGGCGCCGAGCGCGCCGAGATCGACGAACGCGAACGGCGCTTCGATCCCCTCGAAGATCGCCTCGTAGCGGTCGTGGAGCGAATCATCGACGGCCGGGCTCATCCCGGCGCGAGCCTAGCCGATGCCCCCGCGACCGCCGCCCGCCCGGCCGCCGCCGACGCGCCTGCCCCGCCGCCTGCCTCTAGAATCGACGCGGTTCGCGGGCCCTGCGCCCGCGATACGACCCCCGGAGAGGTGGCCGAGCGGCTGAAGGCACTCGCCTGCTAAGCGAGTAGGGGGCGCAAGCTCTCTCGAGGGTTCGAATCCCTCCCTCTCCGTTTCAACCCCAGTCTCCGCCCCCGGATCGGGTCAAGCGCCGATCGCGGCCAGCTCGGCGGCGATGAAGCCGGCGAAGTCGTCGAGGTCGGGGAGGCGGTCGCGGTCGCCGGTGAAGCCGAAGTAGAGGCCGCCGTCGTAGCTGATCACGCCGATCGACAGGCCCCGCCGCTGCGGCGAGAGCGGCACGAACGGGTGGATCGACTCGAGCCGGCGGCCGAGCAGGTAGACCGGCATCGGTGGTCCCGGCACGTTCGAGATCACGAGGTTCCAGGGCAGCCGCTGCGGGATCACCCGATCGACCGGGAGGTTGCTGCCGGCGGCGCCGATCGAACCGAGGACCCGGCTCATCGTCGGCGGCACCCAGCCGGAGGCCTCGATGACCAGCGATGCCGCCCGCGCCGCCTCCGAGTCCTTCAGCCGCGCCGTCGTCTCGTGGATCCGCCGCAGCCGCTCGGCCGGGTCGGCCTCGCTGAGCGGGAGGGGGACGATAAGCGTCGTGATCCGGTTGCCGAGCGTCAGCTCCTCGCCGGGCTTGCGGATGCTCATCGGCACCAGCGCCGAGAACTCGCCCGGGATCGCGGCGCCGCGCCGCTCGAACAGCCGCCGCAGCGCGCCGGTCGAGACGGAGAGGACGGCGTCGTTGACGGTGGCGCCCAGTTCGGCCGCGACCGCTTTCATCGCCGCCAGCGTCGTCGCCCCGAACGCGACCCGCCGGTCGCGGCCGATCTCCTCGTTGATGAAGGTCGGCCGGACCGGCTCGCTGTGGCGGGCGAGGTCGAGGAACCCCTGTGCGGTCTTCAGCGCCGACTGCGGCGCCGACAGGTCGAGCGCCCGCTTCGCCGCCTCGCGGGGGATCCCGAACAGCCGCCGGCGGGCGTCGAGGACGCGGCCGGCGATCACCGACTCGGTGCGCCGCTGCGCCTGCGGCTGCCAGTCGGCGCCGCTGAGCCCGAGGTCGGTGCCCTCCGGGTCGGGATCGAGGATCACCGCGCCGACGTCGATCGCGGAGACGCCGTCGACGAGCGCGTGGTGGGTCTTCGAGATCGCCCCGAAGCCGAAACCGGAGTCGGAGGCGCCGGCGCCGCATCGCTCGACGAGGTAGAGCTGCCAGAGCGGCCGGCTCTGGTCGAGCGGCTCCGACATCACCCGCCCGACGAGCTCGCGCAGCTCGCGATCGCCGCCCGGCGCCGGGATCGCGACGTGGCGGACGTGGCGCTCGACGTCGAAGTCGGGATCGTCCTCCCACTCGGCACGGAGGATCCTCCCCGGCAGCCAGCGGACCCGGCGCCGGAACCGCGGGATCAGCTCGAGCCGATCGCGGACGTGGTCGACGAAGGCGCCGAACGGAGGCGGCTCGCCGCTGAACAGCGCGGTGCCGCCGACGTGGACGTGGATCGGCCCGCGCTCGTCGAGCAGCGACGACATGTCTGCCGACGAGAGCTGGTCGGGGCCGCCGCTCATGGGTGCGGCGACCCTACCCCGTGAAGCCGCCACTCAGTCGAGGTCGCCGAGCAGCTCCTCGGCCTCGCTCCAGCGGCCCGGCGGCACCTGCAGGTAGATGTCGCCGCGCCCGAATCGGTCCGGCTCGTGGTCGGCCGTCAGCACGGATTCGACGCCGGCCTCGCTGAGCTGCTGATGCCACGCGCGGGCGGAGTCGAGGTCGCCGAACTCGCGGACGACCTCCCAGTCGTCGAAGCGCGGGTCGGCGACGACCACCGCGCCGGCGCCGTCCGCTCGCGGCGAGGTCAGCGACCGCCGCCAGCGATCCAGGAAGCCCATCGACCGCGGCTCAGGAAGCGCGGCCGGCGCCCTCGGTGCGGAGCAGCGCGGCGTTGTTGTTGTCGATCCAGCGATCGACCGCGTAGCCGCCGAACGGGACGACCGCGCCGGCGAGGATCAACAGCGTCTGCTTGCCGGTCCAGCCGGCCCGCTCGCGGAGGGAGAGCGCCATCACGAAGTAGGCGATGAAGAGCAGGCCGTGGATCGGGCCGAGGATCTCGACCCCGAGCGGCCAGTCGTTGGCCCGCTTCACGTAGCTGGCGAGGAGCAGGAGCAGGAAGGTGGTCGCCTCGATCAGGGCGATGAGCTTGAAGTTGCGGAGCATCATTGCGCCCGCAACGGTAGCGCGACGCGGTGTTCGGCCTTACCGCACCACGCGAGGCCGCTCGGCGAGCGCGATCAGGCGGTCTGGCGGGCCGAGCGCCGGGCACTGAACAGGCCGGCGACCGCGATCAGGGCGCCGGCGGCGAAGATCAGCGTTCCCATAGCGAACACCTGCGGGGGAATCCCGACCTTGACCGAGCCGTAGACCCA
>DATMCB010000211.1:0-7261 GCA_035558835.1 Solirubrobacterales bacterium | reverse complement strand
CTGGTCGCGATCGAGGACGTGCAGATCACCGGCGCCGACGTCACGCCCGGCGTCGCCGACCGGTTGACCGCGGCCGCCACCGGCCTCAGCACCCTCCACCTCGATCGCGGCGCCGTCGAGGCCGCCGTCGCCGACGATCCGTCGGTCATCGCCCTGAAGATCGATACGGACTTTCCCCACGCGGTGACGATCGACGTTCAGAGCCGGACGCCGGCGGGCTGGCTCGACGCCGACGGCGGGACGCTGCTGGCGGCCGACGGCACCGTCCTCGGCACCGGGGTCGACCGTCCCGACGGGTTGCCCGAGATCGCCGGCGGCGATCCGGCGGGCGATCGCGCCGAAGGTGAGGCGCTGGCGGCGGCACGGGTCCTGGGCGGAGTTCCCGGCCCGCTGCAGCCGCAGGTGGAGAAGGCCGCCGTCGACGACCAGCATGGCGTCGTCGCCGAGCTCAACGGCGGCATCGAGCTGCGCTTCGGCAGCCCCGGCAACGCCGACCAGAAGTGGCGCGCGGCGGCGACGGTCCTGGCCGACCCGAAGCTCACGAGCGCCACCTACATCGACCTCTCGGTCCCGTCGCGACCGGTCGTCGGGTAGGTTGCCGCCACCCTCGACTGTCGCCTGAGGGATGCAAAAGTCTCAACCAGTGGTTGAGACAGGGATCTTGCAGAGGCCTTAGGGTGACGTTGACAGCCGCCCGGTTGTCGCTTACTTTGGCTGCAGTTTGCGGGCGTGGGGCGCGCAAACTCTCAACTATCACTCAAGCTCCGGACGGACAGAGAAAGGCAAGTGAAGCTCAGATGGAGGCTTCCAGTTACCTGGCGGTGATCAAGGTTGTCGGCGCGGGCGGCGGCGGCACCAACGCCGTGTCCCGAATGGTCGACGCCGGCCTCAAGGGAGTCGAGTTCCTCGCCGTCAACACCGACGCGCAGGCGCTGCGCTCGAGCGACGCCGACGTCAAGCTCGCGATCGGTCAGGAGCTGACCCGCGGCCTCGGCGCCGGCGGCCAGCCCGAGGTCGGGGCCGGAGCCGCGGCGGAGAGCCGCGATGACATCAAGGAGGCGCTGAAGGGCGCCGACATGGTCTTCGTCACCGCCGGCGAGGGCGGCGGCACCGGCACCGGCGCCGCGCCGGTCATCGCCGAGATCGCCAAGCAGGAGATCGGCGCACTGACCGTCGGCGTCGTCACCAAGCCGTTCGAGTTCGAAGGCGCGAAGCGGATGCAGCAGGCCCTCGACGGGATCGAGAAGCTCCGCAACGAGGTCGACACGCTGATCATCGTCCCGAACGAGAAGCTGCTCAACATCGTCGAGCGCCGCGAGCCGATCAGCGAGGCGTTCCGCAAGGCCGACGACATCCTCCGCCAGGGAGTCCAGGGGATCACCGACCTGATCACCGTTCCCGGCCTGATCAACCTCGACTTCGCCGACGTCCGGGCGATCATGTCCGACGCCGGCTCGGCGCTGATGGGCATCGGAACCTCCGCCGGCGAGAGCCGTGCCGCCGAGGCGGCCAAGGAGGCGATCTCCTCGCCGCTCCTCGAGTCGGCGATCGACGGCGCCACCGGGATGCTCCTCAACATCACCGGCGGTGAGGACATGGGCCTCTTCGAGGTCAACGAAGCGGCCGAGGTCGTCGCCAGCACCGCCGACAAGGGCGCCAACATCATCTTCGGCGCCGTCGTCGACAACACGATGGGCGACGAGCTCCGCGTCACGGTCATCGCGACCGGCTTCGAGGGCTTCGAGATGCTCGCCCGCCGTCCGGCCGAGGTCCGTCGCCGCAGCCGCCGCCGCGGGGTCCAGCCGCCGAGCGACCGCGAGATCCGTTCGCTCGAGGTCTCCGACGACGAGATAGATATTCCGCCTTTCCTGCGCGACTGAGAGCCCGCATCTCGGCGTCCTCGTCGGCTTGCGGCCAAGTAGGCCGCGGCGCCTCCTGCGTCCTTGATCTGCGGTCTCTCAGCCAGCGCAGGAGACCTGCGCCCCGTTCGCTCTGACGCTAGTCGCTGAGGGCCAGGGCCAGCTCGCGGATCGCGGCGGGGTAGCGGTACGTGATGCCCCCGTGCTTGCCCTCGAAGAGCTCGAGCGTGTGGTCGATGCCGAGCTTGTCGAGCTCGGCGGCGAAGGCCCGGGCGCCGAGGTCGAGGTAGTACTCGTCGCTCTTGCCGGCGTCGATGTAGATCCGCCGCATCGAGTGGAGCGCTTCGGCATGCAGCGGGGCCATGACCACAGGGTCGTGCTCGAGCCAGAGCCGCCAGACGTCCTCGACCATCCGGCCGCTGGCCGGATCGAACGGGAGCAGCGCCTTGCCGGGCCGGCCGGGATCCGGTGAGTAGCAGGCCGCGTAGCCGTAGATCTCGAGCGGTCCGCCGTGGTGCCCGAAGTCGAACGGATCGGCTTCGGGGAGGCGCTCGAAGAAGACGTCGTAGGAGGACTCGTAGCGATCCCGGAGGGTGCGGATCGTCCGCGCGATGCTCGGCGGCATCGAAAGCTCGAAGAGGGCGTCGCCGGCATGGGTGGCGAGCGCCGAGAAGACGTCGGGCCGCATCATCGGGACGACCATCGCCCCGTAGCCGCCGGACGATTTACCGGTGATGCCGCGATGCTCGCGATCGGCGGCGGTCGGATAGCGCTCGTCGATGAACGGGACGATCTCGTCGCAGAGGTAGGACTGATAGCGCCCGGTCCCGGTCGAGTCGAGGAACTGCGATCCGCCGTAGCTGGTCCAGCAGTCGACCATGACGACGATCGCGTCGGGGCAATCCGGCGAGGACAGCATCGCGTCCATCCGCTCGACGAAGGTCGGCTCGAAGGCGCTGCGGCCGGTCCACATGTCGAGCTGGCCGGTGTAGCCCTGGATCAAGTAGACGCTCGGCAGCGGCCGCGGATGGTCGAGCTCGACCCCGGGCGGCCGGAGCACGTAAAGCGGCCGCCGGGCCGGATCGCCGAGCGGGTTGTCGGCGAGGAGGTCGGATTCGACCACGAGCCGGTCGAAGGTGCCGGCGAGCGGCCGGCTCCACGGTCGGCCGAGCTCGTCCTCCTCCTCCGGGCTCTCGTGGACCAGGCGCATCGCCCTCAGCCTAGATGACCGATCCCGAGCATCTAAGAGCCCCCTGCCCCGCTAGCGTAGGGCGAGTGACGGAGGAGCTGCGCCGGACCCCGCTCTACGAGGAGCATGTCGCTGCCGGCGGCCGCCTCGTCCCCTTCGCCGGCTGGGAGATGCCGGTCCAGTACGAAGGGGTGGCGGCCGAGCACGCTGCGGTTCGCGAGCACGCCGGAGTCTTCGACGTCTCCCACATGGGCCAGATCAAATCCGCCGGACCCGATGCGGCGTCCTTCCTCCAGCACGTCGTCAGCAACGACGTCGCGAAGCTCGAGGCCGGCGGCGCCCAGTACTCGTGCCTGTGCGCGGACGACGGCGGGATCCTCGACGACCTGTTCAGCTACCTGCTCGACGACGGCTCCTACCTGACGGTCTCCAACGCCGCCAACCACGAGACCGATCTTGCCCGCTTCCACGAGCTCGCCGTCGGCTTCGACGTCGTCGTCGAGGACCTCGCGCCGGCCCACGCGATGCTGGCCGTCCAGGGACCGGAGGCGCGGGCCGTCGTCGCGCGCCTCACGGACGGCGAGCTGCCGCCGCGGATGCACACCGCGACCCTCGACGTCGCCGGTCATCAGGCGCTGGTCTGCGGCACCGGCTACACCGGCGAGGACGGGGTGGAGGTGATCCTCGGCAACGACGGCGCCGTGCCGCTGTGGCGTGAGCTGATCGCTGCCGGCGTGACGCCGTGCGGGCTCGGGGCCCGCGACACCCTCCGGCTCGAGGTCTGCTTCCACCTTCACGGCAACGACATGGGCCCCGACCGCAACCCGATCGAGGCAGGGCTCGGCTGGTCCTGCAAGGAGGAGACCGGCTTCGCGGGCTCCGAGGCCGTCGCGGCGGCACGGGAGACCGGCACCGCCGAGCGCCTCGTGGCGTTCGCGATCACCGATCGCGGCATCCCCCGCCAGGGGAACGCGATCCTGGCCGGCGACGAGGAGGTCGGGACGGTGACGAGCGGCACCTTCTCGCCGTCGCTCGGGTTCGGGATCGGGATGGGATACGTTCGCACCGATCTCGCCGAGCCCGGCACGGCGATCGCGATCGACGTCCGCGGCCGCCGCCGCGAAGCGGAGATCCGCAAGAAGCCGCTTTACGCGAAGAGCAACTGACCCAGCGACGAAAGGACGACATGGCGACGGAGGAGAGCTACCCCGAGGACCTGCGCTACCACGCCGAGCACGACTGGGCCCGCATCGAGGGCGACGAGGCGACGTTCGGCGTCACCTGGTTCGCGCAGGACGCGCTCGGCGACGTCGTCTTCTTCGAACCGCCCGAGGTCGGCGCCACGGTCAGCAAGGACGAGCCCTACACCGAGGTCGAGTCGGTCAAGGCCGTCTCCGACGTGATCGCCCCGCTCAGCGGCGAGATCCTCGCCGTCAACGAGGAGGCGGGCACGAACCCGGAGCTGATCAACACCGATCCATACGGGAAGGGCTGGATGGTCAAGGTCCGCCTCGGCGACGCCGCCGAGGTCGACCAGCTCCTCGACGCCGCCGCCTACAAGGACCTGATCGCGGAGTGAGCCATCCCCTAACCTGCGCCGCGTGAGCGGCTACACCTCCGTCACCGACGGCGAGCGCGCCGAGATGCTGGCTACGATCGGGGCCTCCTCGATCGACGAGCTCTTCGACGTTCCCGCCGGGGTCCGCCTCGACCGCGACCTCGACCTCCCCGACGGCCTCAGCGAGGCCGAGGTCTACGAACGGATGCGGGCGCTCGCCGGGCGCAACGCCGATGCCGAGTCCGAGATCTGCTTCCTCGGCGCCGGCATGTACGACCACTACGCACCGGCGATCGTCGACGCGATCGTCTCCCGCTCCGAGTTCCTGACGCCCTACACGCCGTATCAGCCGGAGATCTCCCAGGGCGGCCTGCAGGCGATGTTCGAGTTCCAGACCGCGATGAGCGAGCTGACCGGCCTGCCGCTCTCGAGCGCCGGTCTCTACGAGGGCCCGTCGACCGTCGCCAGCGCCGGCTACCTCGCGATCGGCGCCACGAAGCGGCGCCGGTTCGTCGTCTCCGCCGGCGTCAACCCGCAGTCGCGGGAGACCCTCGCCACCTACTCGGCCGGCTATCCCGCCGAGGTTGCCGGCGTCGGGCTCCGCGGCGGGCGCACCGACCTCGACGCGCTTGCCGCCGCCGTCGACGACCAGACCGCCGCGGTGTTCGTCCAGTACCCGAACTTCCTCGGCGCAGTCGAGGACCTCGAGGCGATCGCCGAGATCGCCCACGATGCCGGCGCGCTGCTGGTCGCGGCGTGCGACCCGATCGCTCTCGGGATCCTCCGGACTCCGGGCGACTGCGGCGTCGACATCGCCGTCGGCGAGGGCCAGCCGCTCGGCAACCGCCTCGACTACGGCGGTCCGTCGTTCGGATTCTTCTGCGCGACCGAGGCGCAGATCCGGCGGATGCCGGGCCGGATCGCCGGCGAGACGACCGACGTCGACGGCCGTCGCGGCTTCGTCCTCGCCCTGCAGACCCGCGAGCAGCACATCCGCCGCGAGAAGGCCACGCACAACATCTGCACGGCGCAGGCGCTGAACGCGCTCGGCGGGATGATCTACCTGAGCTGGCTCGGCCGCCGGGGGCTGGTCGAGCTCGGCGAGCTGCTCGTCCGCCGCACCCACTACGCCCGCGAGCGCCTGACCGCGATCGACGGCATCGAGGCGCTCCACGACGCGCCGATCGTCCGCGAGTTCGCGATCCGCTTCGACGCGCCGGTCGAGCGCGTCCTCGACCACTGCGCCGCGGCCGGGATCGCGGCCGGCGTGCCGCTCGGCGACGAGTACGGCAACGGCCTTCTCGTGGCGATCACCGAGCAGCGGACGATCGCCCAGATCGATCGGCTCGCCGAGGTGCTCGAGGAGGACCTCCGGCGGACAGCGGACAGCAGAGAGCCAGCGGGGGCGGCGACGTGAGCGAGTTCGTCAATCCGCCGGCCACCGCCGAGGTTCCGACGCCGATGCAGCGCGACCGCGCGACGACGATCTTCGAGCGCTCGGTGCCGGGCCGCCGCGCCGCCGCGATTCCCGCCTCCGGCGTCCCGGGCGGCGACGTCCCGATCGACGAGCTGATCCCCGCCGAGCTGCTGCGCGACGAGCCGGCCCGGCTGCCCGAGGTGTCGGAGCCGGAGATCGTCCGCCACTACACGCGCCTCTCGCGCCGCAACTTCGACCTCGACTCGGGCATCTACCCGCTCGGGTCCTGCACGATGAAGCACAACCCGCGCCTCAACGAGCGCGTCGCGGCGCTGCCGGGCCACGCCCGCCTCCATCCCGCCCAGGCGCCGGCGCGGGCGCAGGGGGCCCTCGAGCTGATCTGGCTTCTCGAGCGGTCGCTGAGCGAGATCTGCGGTCTCCCGCATGTCAGCCTCCAGCCGTCGGCGGGGTCGCACGGCGAGCTCGCCGGGCTGCTGCTGACCCGCGCCTTCCACGCGGCTCACGGCGAGGCCGAGCAGCGGACGCGGGTCCTGACCCCCGACACCGCGCACGGCACCAATCCGGCCTCGGTGACGATGGCGGGCTACGAGGTGGTCAAGGTCGCCACGAACGAGGAGGGCGGCGTCGACCTCGACGACCTCCGCGCCAAGACCGACGAGCGGGTCGCCTGCCTGATGCTGACCAACCCGAACACGCTCGGGCTGTTCGACCGCAACATCGCCGAGATCACCGACACCGTCCGCGCGGCCGGCGGCACCCTCTACTACGACGGCGCCAACCTGAACGCGATCATGGGCCACTCGCGGCCCGGCGACATGGGCTTCGACATCGTCCACGTCAACCTCCACAAGTCGTTCAGCCAGCCGCACGGGGGCGGCGGTCCGGGGGCGGGGCCGATCGCCGTCTCCGACCGGATCGAGCCTTACCTGCCGGTACCGCGGATCGAGAGGGTCGAGGCGGGCACCGGCAACGGCGACGCGCCCGAGGCCCGCTTCGAGCTGCGCGGCGCCGACGACCATCCCGACTCGATCGGCCGGCTGCGCGGCTTCCAGGGCAACTTCGGGGTCTTCGTCCGTTCCTACGCCTACATCCTCAGCCTCGGTGGCGACGGCCTCGCCGAGGCCTCGGAGACCGCCGTGCTCAACGCCAACTACCTGCTCGCGCGGATGCGCGAAGGGCGCGCCGGCAAGTACCTGCCGGTCGCCTTCGACCGGCGG
>DATMCB010000210.1:0-12325 GCA_035558835.1 Solirubrobacterales bacterium | reverse complement strand
AGGGGCCGTCCGGCAGCGGGTCCTCCATCCGCGCCAACCGCACCTCGATGCCCATCCGCCGGGCCCGGAAGACCATCTCGGGGCTCGAATCGAGGCCGGTGATCCGGGCATCCGGGTGGGCCTCCAGCAGTCGCCGCGACGTCTCGCCGGTGCCGATCCCGAGGTCCAGCGCCGACCCGGGCGGGAAGGGCACGGAGGCGACGGCGGCCGCCTGGAGGGCGTCGAAGCTCGGCACCTCGGCCCGGATCATCTCCAGGTAGGTGTCGGGGTTCCAGTGGAACTGGGCGGCCACGCTACCCTCGGACACTAGATGGCGGAACCACTGAGGATCGACCTCGAAGCGCTCGCGCTGCGGAGCGGCGAGGCGGAGCGGCTCGAGATCGACCTCGTGGCCGAGGCGCCCCTGCTCGGCGGCGAGGAGCTGCCGATCGAGGCGACCCCGATCGCGACGACGATCGACGTCTCGCGGACCACGTCCGGCTACGCGCTGCGGCTGCGGGCGGACGCCGCTGTCCTCGCGACGTGCGCCCGCTGCCTCGGGCCGGCGCGCCTCGAGCTCGCGATCGACGCGCGAGAGGTCGATCAGAACGGTTCTGTGGACTCCGACCTGCGCAGCCCCTATGTCGCCGACGGCCTGCTCGACCCGGTCCGCTGGCTCCATGACGCGGTCGTCCTCGCGCTTCCCGAGCGGGTCCTCTGCCGGCCCGACTGCGCCGGTCTCTGCCCGGTCTGCGGCATCTCGCTCAACGATGTCGACCCGGCCACGCACGTTCACGAGCGCGAGCCCGATCCGCGCTTCGCGAAGCTCCGCGAGCTCCTCGACTGAGCGCGACCGCTACGATTCCCCGCCTCATGGCCGT
This sequence comes from Solirubrobacterales bacterium, assembly GCA_035558835.1. Classification (GTDB taxonomy): domain Bacteria; phylum Actinomycetota; class Thermoleophilia; order Solirubrobacterales; family 70-9; genus RHKX01. The sequence continues at coordinate 11,465 of DATMCB010000210.1, read as the reverse complement.
CCCGAAGAAGCGCCAATCGAGTGCCCGCCGCGACAAGCGTCGCGCTCACGACGCCGTTGCGGCGCCGCGCCTCAACGAGTGCCCGCACTGCCACAGCCCGCGGCTGCCGCACCGCGTCTGCCCGACCTGCGGGACGTATGCGGGTCGTGAGGTCATCGTCGCCGACGAGCCCGAGCTGAGCGGACGTCCAGAGGAGCAGTAGGTGGGGGATCCGGCGGCGACGTCGCCGGACCGCCGCGGACGACCGGTCACGGTCGCCTTCGACGCTCTCGGCGCCGAGGCCGGGATCGATGCCGTCGCCGAGGGCGTCCGCCTCGCCGCCGCCGACGGGATCGCGGTCCGCGTCTTCGGGCCCGCCGCGGCGTTCGCCGGCCTCGCGGCCGGAAGCGTCGAGATCGTCGACACCAGCGAGGTGATCGGCAACGACGAGGAGCCGGTCCGTGCGGTGCGCTCGCGGCCCGAGACGTCGATCGTTCGCGCCGCCGCCGATGTCGCCGCCGGCGGCTCCGACGCGCTCGCCAGCCCCGGTTCGACGGGTGCGACGATGACCGCGGCGCTGTTCGCGCTGAAGCGGATCCGCTCCGTCCAGCGGCCGGCGCTCGCGGTCGAGATCCCGGCTCCGGGACGGGAGCGCCCGCTGCTGATGCTCGACGTCGGTGCCAATGCCGATGCGCGCTCGTCCCACCTCGTCCAGTTCGCATATCTCGGCGCGGCATTCGCCGAAGCCGTCCTCGGCCTGCCCGAGCCGCGCGTCGGCCTGCTCAGCGTCGGTGCCGAGGCCAAGAAGGGGAGCGCCGCTGTCGTCGAGGCGCACGAGACGCTCGCCGGCTCGCCGGGGATCAGCTTCGCCGGCAACGTCGAGGGCCGCGAGCTCCTCGATCCCGAGGTCGAGGTCGTCGTCACCGACGGGTTCACCGGCAACGTCGTCCTGAAGACGATCGAGGGCACCGCCCGCGCCGTCGCCGATGCGGTCGGGCGCGCCGCCCGGTCCGGGCCGGTGGCGGCGGCGGGCGGGCTGCTCTTGCGCCCGGCGCTCGGCGGCCTGCGGGCGGAGATGGACCCGGATTCGACCGGGGGCGCGATCCTGCTCGGCCTCCGCGGCGTCGCGGTCGTCGGCCACGGCTCCTCCGGCGCGCTCGGGATCGCCAACCAGATCCGACTCGCCGCCCGCTCCGTCGAGGAGCGGACCGTGGCCAGGACCGAGGAGCTGATCGAGCGCTCCGGCGTCGGAAGGAGCGCGATCCGTGGCGGCGCCGACGGTGGCGCTTGATACATAATCCGGCGTCATGACTGCGATCGGCGAGACCGGGGAGACTCAGGCGCAGGACCGCGCCTCGATCTTCGCGATGGTCCGCGACCACCTGACCGCGGAGCTCGAGGTGCCGGCCGACGAGATCCGCGACGAGACCCGCTTCCGCGAGGACCTCGACGCGGACTCGCTCGACCTCTACGAGCTGGTCATGGAGCTCGAGGACACCTACGGAATCGCGATGAGCGAGGACGAGGCCGCGAAGATCGAGACCGTGGGGGCCGCTGTCGACTTCGTATTCGCGCGGCTGCCAGGTGACTGACGGGGGCCCCGCGGAGTCCGTCGAGGACGAGGCAGCCGGGCAGGGAGCGGCGGTCGAGCCGCTCCTCGAGCTGATCGGCGAGCTCGATGCCGACGCGCGGCTGCAGGCGCTGACCCACAGCTCCTGGACCGACCGGCGGATCTCCTCCTGGGGACGCCTCGCCTTCCTCGGTGACAGCGTCCTCGGCCTCGCCGTCGCCGAGCACCTCTACGAGCGGTTTCCCCGCTCCGACATCGGTCGGCTCACGAAGATCCACGGCCAGGCCGTCAGCGGACGCGCCTGCGCCGAGATCGCGGTCGCGCTCGGGGTGCCGGGGATGCTCGAGCGGGCCTACCCGGACGACTTCGAAGGCGGCCTTGCACCGGCCGAGCTGGTCGGCAGCGAGCGCGCGATGGCGTCGATCGTCGAGTCGCTGATCGGCGCCTGCTATCTGCAGTTCGGCCTCGACCGCACCGCGGAGGCACTGCTCGCCGCCTTCGCGCCCCAGGTCGACCTCGCGTCGGGAACGCTGCTCGACTTCAAGTCGGCGCTTCAGGAACAGCTCGCCCGTCGCGGCCGCCGGGTCCGCTACCACGTCGTTGCCGAGTCCGGCCCTCCGCACGACAAGACGTTTCGCGTCGAGGCGCGTGACGGCGACGCGGTGCTCGGCAGCGGGACCGGTTCGAGCAAGAAGGCCGCCGAGCAGGCAGCGGCAGCCGAGGCGCTCGAGGAAGCGAGCCTTTGAGCGCCCCGGCGGCGGTCCGGCGCGATCCCGTCCGGTCGACTCAGCAGGCTTCCGGGACGGGCCGGAGAGTGAGAGCATGCATCTGAAGTCGATCACCCTGAAGGGCTTCAAGTCCTTCCCTGAGCGCACCGAGCTGGAGTTCTCTCCGGGGGTGAGCGTGATCGTCGGGCCGAACGGCTGCGGCAAGTCGAACATCACCGACGGCGTCCTCTGGGCGCTCGGCGAGCAGAGCCCGCTCGCTGTTCGCGGCCAGTCGATGCAGGACGTGATCTTCGCCGGCGGCCGCGACCGCTCGGCCCGCAACGCCGCCGAGGTCGAGGTCGTGATCGACAACTCCGACGGCTCCGCCGGCTCCGAGTTCGCCGAGATCTCGGTTTCGCGCCGCCTCGACCGCAACGGCGACGGCGGCTATCGCCTGAACGGCGCCCGCTGCCGGCTCGCCGACGTCACCGAGGCGCTCTCCGACGCGAGCCTCGGTCGCGAGATGCATTCGGTGATCGGCCAGGGGAAGGTCGAGGAGATCGTCCTCTCGAAGCCGCGCGAGCGACGGCTCCTGATCGAGGAGGCGGCCGGGCTCGGCAAGCACCGCAAGCGCCGTCGTCGCGCCCAGCTCAAGCTCGAGCGGACGCGCTCGAACCTCGACCGGGCGCTCGACGTCGAGCGTGAGGCCCGCTCGCGGCTGCGGCCGCTGCGCCAGCAGGCGAACGCCGCGGAGACCCACGCCCGCCTCGAGCGTCAGTCTCAGGAGCTGCAGCTGCGGCTGCTCGGCGATCGGTTGTCGGCCGGAGGCGGGGACCTCGCGGCGGCCGAGAAGGCAACCCGCGACGCCCGCGGCGAGCGCGACACGATCGAGGCGAAGATCGATGCTGCGAGCAAGCGCCGGAACGCCGTCGAGGAGCGGCTCGCCGAGCGCGACCGCGAGCGCACCGCGGTCTGGGGCGAGTTGACCTCGCTGCGCGCCTCCCACGAGCGGCTCGGCGCCAGGACCGAGGCGATCGCCGGCCGCGAGGCCGAGCTCCGCGCGGCGGTCGAGCGGCGTCGCGCGTCGCTCGGCGCCCTCGCGACCGAGCTCCGCGCCACCGAGCGTGACGCGGAGGCGGCGCTCGCACGGGAGCTCGAGACGGCACGAACGGCTCTGGCGGAGGCGAGCGACGCGATCGCCGCCGCAGCCGAGGCCGGCGATGTCGGCGCCAGGCTCGAGGCGCTCGCCCGGGTTCGCGGCGGCTCCGAGCGCGCCGCCCGCTCGGCGCGCCGGGCCGAGGACATGCTCGGCCACCGCCGCCAGGACTCGCTCGAGCAGCGGATCGAGGCCGAAGGGGAGCTGGCGGAGACGCTCGCCGGGCTCTGCACGGCCCTCGCTGCGGCCCGCGACGCCGTCGGCGCCCGCGCCGCGGCCGTCGAGGAGCGCGTCGTCGGCGCTCAGGCCGGTGACGAGCTGGCGCTCGAGCTTCGCGAATGCTCGCGGGTCGAGGCCGAGCTCCACGGCGAGCTCCGGCTCATCGGCGAGCGCGTCACCGAGGCCGAGGTCCGGGCAGCGAGCCTGCGCGATCGCCGCGAGGAGGCCGAGGCGGAGTGGGAGCGGATCCTCGCTCGCCTCGATCTCGAGCCGGCGCCGGAGCCGGAGGCGCTCGACGAGGAGGAGCGGGCCGCGGTCGGAGCCTCGATCGAGCGGCTGATCCGCCGCCGCGAGCAGCTCGGTCCCGTGAACCCGCTCGCCGAAGGCGAGTACGAGGATGCGAAGCGCCACGTCGGCGAGCTCGAGTCGCAGCGTGAGGACCTCGAGCAGGCGCTCGACGAGCTCGCGAAGCTGATCCGCCAGACCGATCGCGAGATCACTGCCGCCTTCGAGGAGACGTTCAAGGCGGCCGGCGAGAACTTCAGCGAGCTGATCGAGCACATGTTCCCCGGTGGCAGCGGCCGGCTGCGGCTGGTCGAGGCGCCGCGGCCCGAGCGGGTGCTCGGCGGCGCCGACCCGGCCTCGGTCGAGGCGGGCGGCGCCCCGGCGCCGGAGGACTCCGGCGAGGCCGAGCCCGAGGAGGACGAGGACGACGATCGCGATCCGGCCGAGACCGCCGGGGTCGAGATCGAGGTGACGCCGGCCGGGAAGGCGACGCGGCGCCTCTCGCTTCTTTCCGGCGGGGAGAAGTCGCTGGTCGCGCTGGCGTTCGTGTTCAGCGTCTTCCTCGCCCGCCCGTCGCCGTTCTACATCCTCGACGAGGTCGAAGCCGCCCTCGACGACGCCAACATCGACCGCTTCCTGCAGCTCGTCCGGCGCTTCTCCGATCGCGCCCAGTTCGTGATCGTCACCCACCAGAAGCGCACGATGGACGCCGCCGACGTCCTCTACGGCGTCAGCATGAAGGACGGCGCGACGAAGGTGATCTCGCGGCGCCTGCCGCGCGAGCCGACGCTGGCCGAGGCCGAGCCGGACGACCGCGCCGCGTAGGCTCCGGCCCGTGCCGACGACCTGGGCAGAGCTGCTCGAGCTCGGCGACCGCGAGCCGGTCGGCGGCGACGGCGCGCCCGCGGAGGCGGACGAGGCGCCGGCCCGGCGCGGCTTCTTCCGGCGGCTCCGCGCGAGCATCTCGACCAGCCGCGAGGCGCTCAGCGCCGAGATCAGCTCGAGCCTGTTCGAGACGCTCGACACCGAGGCCTGGGAGCGCCTCGAGGAGGCGCTGATCATGGCTGACGTCGGCGCCCGCACCACCGCGGAGGTCGTCGGCCGGCTCGAGGCCGAGGTCGAGGCGGGCAAGGTCGAGGGAGGCGATGCGGCGCGGGCGCGGCTCGTCGAGCTCCTCGCCGAGCTGGCGTCGACCGGGCGCGGGACGATCGACCTCCGGCCCGATCCGGCCGTCGTCCTCGTCGTCGGCGTCAACGGCACCGGCAAGACGACCACGGTCGGCAAGCTCGCCTGGCACCTTCAGAAGGAGGCCGGCCTGAAGGTGATGCTCGCCGCCGCCGACACCTACCGCGCCGCCGCCGTCGAGCAGCTCGGTGCCTGGGCGGAGCGGGCCGGCTGCGACATCGTCAAGGCCGAGACCGGCCAGGACTCCGGCGCGGTCGTCTTCGACGCGATCGAGGCCGCCGAGGCGCGCGGCAGCGACGTCGTCCTGATCGACACCGCCGGCCGTCTCCACACCCGAAACGACCTGATGGAGGAGCTCGCCAAGGTCGGCCGCGTCATCGAGAAGCGGATCGGGCGCGGTCCCTCGGAGACGCTGATCGTCGTCGATTCCACCACCGGCCAGAACGGGCTTCGCCAGGCGAAGGTCTTCAGCGAGGCCGTCGACGTGACCGGGGTCGCGCTGACGAAGCTCGACGGGACCGCGAAGGGTGGAATCGCGCTCGCGATCGCCGGCGAGCTCGGGATCCCGGTCAAGCTGATCGGCATCGGCGAGGGCATCGAGGACCTGCGCCCCTTCGACGCCGAGGAATTCTCGGCGGCTCTGGTCGGGGCCTGAGGCGAGCGGCGTGCGCGTCGTCGAGCTCTGGCGCTACCCGGTCAAGTCGCTGCAGGGAGAGCCGCTGGAGCGCTGCCGGGTCACCGCAGACGGGGTCGAGGGCGATCGGGCCTGGGCGCTCTTCGACCCCGCGACGGGCTACGGATTGACGGCTCGGCGGGTCCCGGAGCTGCTGTTCGCATCGGCTCGACTCCAGGCCGATGGCTCGGTTGCGGTCCTCGGCCCCGACGGCGGGCCGCTGGACTCCGCCAAAGATGTCGGCGAGTGGCTGGGGCGCCCGGTCGAGCTGCGCGCGGCGAGCGAGGAGGCGGCGAGTAACCGCCTCTACGAGAACGTGGTCGACCCAGCGCGCGAGGATGGAGCATGGGAGTCGTTCCGGGGGGCGTCGGGAGCCTTCCACGACTCGGGTGAGGTACGGGTCTCCCTGGTCTCGACCGCCTCCCTCGACGGATGGGACCGTCGCCGCTTCCGTGCCAATGTCGTCTTCGAGGGTGCCTCCGAGGATGTTCTGCTGGGCAGCCGGGTGAGGCTTGGCTCCGCCGAGCTCGCGGTCGGCAAGCGGATCAGTCGTTGCGTGATGGTCAACCGCGCACAGCCGGGAGGGATCGAGAGCGACTCAGGGGTGCTCCGGGAGATCGCCCGCGAGCGCGAGAACCTGCTCGCGGTCGGTGCCACGGTGGTCCGTCCCGGCGAGATCGCCGTCGGCGACCGGTTGACGCCGCTTCCAGGCCCCCGGGCCGGTCCACTCTAAGCTGACGCCTGATGTTCGATCAGTTGTCAGATCGCCTCCAGGGCACGCTCTCGGACCTGCGCTCGCGCGGGAAGCTGAGCGAGGCCGACGTCGACAAGGCGATGCGCGAGATCCGCCTCGCGCTGCTCGAGGCCGACGTCAACTTCAAGGTCACCAAGCAGTTCGTCGCCGACGTCCGCGAGCAGGCGATCGGGGCCGGCGTGCTCGAGAGCCTCGACCCCGGCCAGATGGTCGTCAAGGTCGTCAACGAGCAGCTCGCGGAGCTGATGGGCGGCTCCGGCCGCGACCTCGTCTTCGCGACGAAGGCGCCGACGGTGATCCTGATGGCGGGGCTACAGGGCTCGGGCAAGACGACCGCGACGGCGAAGCTCGCCAAGCACCTGATCGGCGAGGAGAGGCGCGTCGGCGTCGCCGCCTGCGACACCCAGCGGCCGGCCGCCGTCGAGCAGTTGCAGCGGCTCGGCGCGCAGGCGGGCGCGACCGTCTATTCGCAGGGGACCGACCGCGACCCCGTCGACATCGCCGAGTGGGCGCTCGGCCAGGCGCGCTCCGAGGGCCTCGACGTGCTGATCATCGATACCGCCGGCCGCCTCCACATCGACGCCGAGCTGATGGAGCAGCTCGCCGACATCAAGAAGCGGACGAAGCCGCACGACGTTCTCCTCGTCGTCGATGCGATGACCGGCCAGGATGCCGTCAACGTCGCCGAGCAGTTCGCCGAGGTGACCGAGTTCGACGGCGTCCTGATGAGCAAGCTCGACGGCGACGCCCGCGGCGGCGCCGCGCTCAGCGTCAAGGCGGTGACCGGCAAGCCGATCCTCTACGCGTCCACGGGGGAGAAGCTCGAGCAGCTCGAGCGTTTCCACCCCGACCGGATGGCGCAGCGGATCCTCGGGATGGGCGACGTCCTCTCGCTGATCGAGAAGGCCGAGCAGGACCTCGACCAGTCCGAGGCCGAGGAGCTCGAGCGGAAGATGCGCCAGGACCAGTTCACGCTCGACGACTTCCTCAAGCAGCTCAAGCAGGTCCGGAAGATGGGGCCGCTGTCGAGCGTGCTCGGGATGATGCCGGGGATGGGGAAGGCGATGAAGGAGGTCCGCAACGCGAACCTCGACGATCGCGAGCTCGACCGGCTCGAAGCGATGATCCTCTCGATGACCCCCGAGGAACGCGCCAACCCGGACGTGATCCGGGGCTCGCGCCGCCGTCGGATCGCCGCCGGTTCGGGGACGAACGTGCAGGCCGTCAAGCAGCTCACCAAGCAGTTCGACCAGATGCGGAAGATGATGAAGATGATGGCCTCGGGGAAGATGCCGAGTCCGGAGTCGATGCTCCGCGGTCAACTCGGGGCGCGACGGCGATGACGGCCGCCCTTCGCGGTCTGTAACCTGCGCCGCCGTCACATGGCAGTACGAATCAGACTGAGACGAGCGGGCTCCTCGAAGAACCCGATCTGGCGGATCGTCGTCGCCGACAAGCGCTCGCCGCGCGATGGCCGCACGATCGAGACGATCGGCAGCTACAACCCGCAGACCGAGCCCTCGCAGGTGACCATCGACACCGAGCGGGCCCGTCACTGGCTCGACCACGGCGCCCAGCCGTCGCCGACCGTCGCCAAGCTGCTGCGCACGCAGGGCGTCGACGGCCCGGCCGGAACCTGAGCGGGATCCCGCCGTGCGCGAGCTCGTCGAGTTCCTCGTTCGCGCTCTCGTCGAGCAGCCGGACAAGGTCGAGGTCGAGGAGTTCGAAGAGGACGGCGACCTCGTCCTCGAGGTCTCCGTCGCCGAGGACGACCTCGGCCGCGTGATCGGCCGCGGCGGCCGGATCGCCAACGCGATCCGCACCGTCGCTCGCGCCGCCGGCGCTCGCGACGATCGCCGCGTCATCGTCGACATCCTCGACTGAGCGCCGTTCGAGGCCCCGCGCCTCCTCGCGCCCCTCGGCGACGATTTCGGCATGCATTCGGCACCGAATGGCACACCGTCGCCTAGTACGGCGCGCCCTCTGCCGCCAACCTCGGCCCCATAATCAAGGTGGCGGACATCCATGCCTATATGCGGTACGGATCCGCACCACCTCGACGGGTGCTCGCGCGGATCGCTACCCGCCAGCACGGCGTCGTCTCTCGCGCGCAGGTTCTCGCACTCGGCGTCACCCCCTCCTTCGTTGCCCGATTCGTCGACGCCGGGCTTCTTCATCCCCTCCACCTCGGCGTCTATGCCCTCGGCCACTCGGCGCTGACTGAGCGAGGGCGCTGGATGGCGGCCGTGCTCGCCGCCGGCGAGGGCGCAGTCCTCAGCCATCTCAGCGCGGCGTTGCTCTGGGGCATCATCGACCGCGCCGGCCAACTGATCCACGTCCTCGCCGCCGACGGCGGGAGCCGCTCCCGTCCGGGACTCGCCATCCATCGCACCCGCCATCTGCCGCCCGAGCACCGCGGCGAGGTCGACGGTATCCCGGTCACCAGCCTGCACCGGACGCTGCTCGACTGCGCAGCGGTGCTTCCCCGCAGGCGGCTCCGCTATGCGGTCGAGGCAGCCGATCGCATGGGGCTTCTCGACGTCAGGGGGCTGGTCGCCCTCTGCGACGCCTCCTCCGGCAAGAAGGGCGCCGGCGTCCTTCGTCGCATCGCGCTCGAGCAGCGCGGCGCTGCCAATCGCTCGAAGTCGCCGCCGGAGACCACCTTCCTGCGCCTCTGTCTGGCTCACGGCCTTCCCGAGCCGCTCGTCAACTCGATGCTGCACGGCTACGAGGTCGACTTCTACTGGCCGCAGGCGCGGCTCGTGGTCGAGATCGACACCTACACCTACCATCGCTCGTGGGCGCAGCGACAGCGCGACCTCGAGCGAGACGCCGATCTGAAGGTCCGCGGGGAGGAGGTGCTGCGATTCACGCGGGAGCGGATCGAGCGTGCTGCGGACGTCGTCGTTGCACAGGTTGCGGCACTGCTGGCAGTGGAGGGGACGTCCGCCGCTGCCGTCTAGGCTCCGGCGCGCGATGCGGCTCGACATCTTCACCCTGTTCCCCGGCTGGTTCGACTGGTTCGTGACCCAGCGCCACGTTCGCAACGTGGTCGCCGAGGGATCGGAGCTGCGGTTCATCGACTACCGCGAGACGACGCCGCTCGGCGCCGGGCAGGTCGACGACTCGCCGTATGGCGGCGGCGCCGGGATGGTGATGCGGGTCGACGTCGTCGACGCAGCCCTTCGCGCCGCCTACGGCGACTCCAGGGCGGGTCGCCGGGTCGTGCTGCTGACGCCGTCGGGGCGGATGTTCGACGAGGAGCTTGCGAGTGAGCTCGCCGCCGAGCCGGAGCTGACCCTGCTCTGCGGCCGCTACGAGGGCGTCGACGACCGCGTCCGCGCCCACCTCGCCACCGACGCCGTCTCGATCGGCCGCTACGTCCTCGCCGGCGGCGAGCTCGCGGCGATGGTCGTCGCCGACGCCGTCCTCAGGAAGCTGCCAGGGGCGCTGGGCCACGCCGACAGCGCGATGGAGGAGTCGTTCTCGGACGTCCTCGAGGGACATCCCGAGTATCCGCACTACACCCGTCCGGCGAGCTACCGCGGGTGGGACGTGCCGGAGGTCCTCCTCTCCGGCGATCACGAGCGCGTGCGGCGCTGGCGATTGGAGCGCAGTCGCGAGCGGGGCGGGGCGGGCTCCTCCGGCTCTTAGCTACTATTCCCCGCCGCGCGACCGCCGACCGGTCGCCGCCGGACGAACCGGGCCGCCGACCGGGGGCATCGACCCGGCGGCGTCGCGACGAGCCGGACTCCGAAGCTTATGAGCACGATCATCCAGACCCTCGAGAACGAGCAGCTGCAGCGACGGCCGCGGTTCGCCGCCGGCGATCGCGTCCGCGTGCACTTCCAGGTGATCGAGGGCAGCCGGACCCGGACCCAGGTGTTCGAGGGCGTCGTCATCAAGCGCCAGGGCAGCGGCGTGCGCGAGACGTTCACCGTCCGCAAGCAGTCCTTCGGCGTCGGTGTCGAGCGGACGTTCCCGCTCCATTCGCCGAAGATCGAGCAGCTCGAGATCGCCGCCCGCGGCGACGTCCGTCGCGCCAAGCTCTACTACCTCCGGGATCGCGTCGGCAAGGCCGCCCGCGTTGCCGAGCGCCGCTGGGGAATCGGCGAGGAGGTCCTCGGCTCGGCCGACGGCGAAGCCGTCGACGCCGAGGGAGCCACACAGGTCGAAGCCCCGCAGGCGGTTCCCGTCGAAGGCGACGGCGAGGAGGGCGTCCAGGAGGTTCAGGAGGTCGAGCAGACCGAAGCGCCCGAGACGGAGGCCCAGGCGGACGAGGAGGCCCAGGCCGAGGCGCCGCAGACCGACGTCGAGGCCGAAGCCGAGCCCGAGGCTCAGGCCGACGCCGGGGGCGACCAGGAAGCGGGCGAAGCAAGCGAGCCGGACGGGGAGCCGGAGGGAGAAGCCGCGGAGTCCGAGGACTCCGACGCAGACGATGAGGCTTCGCGGCAGGACGCCTAGCGCGTTCGGGTCGGCGAACCGCCATGACGCGCATGCCGCGCCCGAAGTCGACGTTCGGCGCGATCGTCGAGCTCGTCGTCATCGTCGCCTTCGCGATCGGCCTGGCGCTCGTCATCCAGGCGTTCGTCGTCAAGCCGTACCAGATCCCGACCGGCTCGATGATCCCGACGCTGCAGGTCGGCCAGCGGGTCCTCGTCCAGCGGGTCAGCTACCACTTCAGCGATCCCGAGATCGGCGACATCGTCGTCTTCCACCCGCCGAAGGGCGCCGATACCACCGAGACCTGCGGAATCGAGCCGCTGCCGCCACGTGAGGCCTGTCCGGAGCCGGTCGACGAGCCCGCCGACACCAACTTCATCAAGCGCGTCGTCGCCACCCCCGGTGACACCCTGAAGATCGAGGACGGCCACGCGATCGTCAACGGCAAGCCGATCCCCGACGACTTCATCAAGGCGTGCGGGTCCGCCCGCGGG
>DATMCB010000209.1:0-2440 GCA_035558835.1 Solirubrobacterales bacterium | reverse complement strand
AGACGTAGGCGCGGGTTCGCAGGCCCGGCTCGAGGGCGGCGGTCACTGCGTCCGCCGCCTCGCGGCGCCGCTCGCGCTCGGGGTCGAAGAGACGCGCGAGCGCGACGTCGAGCGCGACCTCCTCCTCGGCATCGGGGAGCTCGACGCGGATCGCCGAGGTGAGCTCGTCGAACAGCCGGCCCCAGGCGCCGCGCCCGGTCGGCGAGAGCTCGGTCACGATCCGCTCCTCGGGCGCGGTCAGCAGGTGCGGCCGGTAGCGCCGCTCCATCCGCAGGTGGTGGCGGCAGAAGTCGAGCCCTTCGGTCGCCAGCAGTTCCTCGGCGCGCTCGTCGTCGATCGCGACCCACTCGAGGTCGAAGAACAGAAGACGGGTCTGGATCCGCGTCGCCCGCTCGGTGCTGCGCTGAAGCAGCGCGCCGACGGCCGGGGTCTCGGTGTCGGCCGCGAAGCGGAGGTGGGCGAAGTTGAGTGCCCGGCCGACGAGATCGGAGATCCCGGCGAGGCGCTCCATCGCGTCGATCAGCCCGGCGCCGTCGAGCTCCCCGACTTTGCCCTCGAGGTCGGCGGCGAACTGCTCCGCCCGGCGCTCGGCCTCGTCGATCAGTGCCGCGACCGCCGCCTCGTCGCCATCGCCGGCCGGCGCGTCGATGCCGGCGGCTGCGAGGTCGATCAGATCGCTGAGATCCCAGGTCCCCTCGCCCTCGGCTTCGGCCGAGCCGTCCTCCGTGAGCGTGCCCATCGCGGGCAAGCTAACAGGCGTCTACGTCCGGGCGAGCCGCTTGCGGCGGGGCGAACGACGGCCCCGGGGGCGCTCGCCGGCGGGCCGGAAGGGAAACCGCGGGGCGGGGCGAATCTCGGGTCACCGATGAGCAAGACCGCAACCAAGTCCAAGCCCCGCCGCGGCGGCTCCGGCGCTTCCGCCGGCACCCCGAACGGCAAGACCCTCTCGACCTACATCACCGAGCGCTTCGACGAGTTCTCGCGATCCCAGAAGGACGTCGCCCGTTACATAGTCGACCACCTCGAGGAGGCGGCCTTCCAGACCGCGGAGGAGCTGGCTCGCCGGGCCGACACCTCGTCGTCGACGGTCGTCCGGTTCTCGCAGGCGCTCGGCTTCGACGGCTACCCCGAGCTTCAGCAGGCTGCGATCGAGGAGTACCGCGCGACCGTCGCGACGAGCGGCAGCGCCGGCGGCGCCCTGTTCGACTTCGACCACACCGAGTTCGAGGCCTCGCTCGCCGCCGACCACGCCAACATCGAGAGCACGGTCCGCGGGCTCACTCGCGAGTCGGTCGAGATGTGCGTCCGCGAGCTCGCCACCGCGCACAGGGTCGTGATCGTCGCGATGGACCAGATGGCCTTCTTCGCCTCCTACCTGCGGCACATGCTGGCCCTGCTCGACATCCGCGCCGAGACCGTGACCCAGCCGCGTCAGGAGTCGATCACCCGGCTCGGCAACGTCGATGACGACACGCTCGTCGTCGCCTTCTCGGCCGGCCGCGCCCATCCGCTCGTGATCCGGGCGATGAAGCTCGCCCGCCATCGCGGCGCGCACACGCTGGCGATCACCGACGCGACCCTCTCCGACGTCGGCGAGCACGCCGAGCACACGCTCTACTGGTCCTCCGACTCGCCGTCCTACACGCGTTCGACGACGGCGTTGCTGGCGCTCGTCGAAGCGCTCGCCCACGGCGTCTATTCACGCGACAAGTCGGCCTTCAAGGATCGAATCCGAGCGTTCAAGCTCAAATAGCCGGCGGCCGGGCTGGCGCGCCGGTTCGGGATCAGGGCCCACTACACTCAGCCCGGATGCCCGAGCACGCCACTTTCCGCCTCAAGACCGGCCTTGCCGAGATGCTCAAGGGCGGGGTGATCATGGACGTCACCGACGCCGAGCAGGCCCGGGTCGCCGAGGCCTCCGGCGCGGTCGCCGTGATGGCGCTCGAGCGCGTTCCCGCCGACATCCGCCGCGACGGCGGCGTCGCCCGGATGTCGAACCCGCGGATGATCGAGGAGATCAAGGCCGCGGTGACGATCCCGGTGATGGCGAAGGCGCGGATCGGTCACTTCGCCGAGGCGCAGGTCCTCGAGGCGCTCGAAGTCGACTACATCGACGAGTCGGAGGTGCTGACGCCGGCCGACGAGGCCCACCACATCGACAAGTTCGGCTTCGACGTCCCGTTCGTCTGCGGCGCCACCAACCTCGGTGAGGCGCTGCGGCGGATCGCCGAGGGGGCGGCGATGATCCGCTCGAAGGGCGAGGCCGGTACCGGCAACATCGTCGAGGCCGTCCGCCACTTGCGCGGCATCACCGGCGGGATCCGCAGGCTGCAGTCGCTCGATCCGACCGAGCTGGCGGCCGAGGCGAAGGAGCTCCGTGCTCCGCTCGAGGTCGTGCGCGACGTCGCCGAGCGCGGCTGGCTGCCGGTGCCGTTGTTCT
>DATMCB010000208.1:0-18754 GCA_035558835.1 Solirubrobacterales bacterium | reverse complement strand
GAACGGAACCTCGGCCACGTTGATCATCGCGGCGAACGCCAGCGCGAGGCTCGAGGCGACGATCACGACGCTCACCCGCGGCAGGCCGCGGAGCGCTCGGAAGCTCTCGCCGGTGGCGGCCAGCAGCGACGGCCGGCCGATCTCCTCGGACCGCTCGGAGCGGTGCCGGTCGAGATCGACGCCGACCAGCAGCAGAGCTGAGATCGCGAACGTCATCCCGTTGATGAGCACGACCCCGGCCGGGTCGATGAAGATCAGCGCCACGCCCGCCAGGGCCGGGCCGAGCGTGATCCCGAGGTCCTCGATCACCGTGTACAGCGAGGTCACCGGAGCAAGGGAGCCGTCCTCATCGCGGACCGAGTCGGAGATCCCGGCGAGGATCGCCGGCCGGAACAGCGACTCGCCGGTCCCGGCGACGAAGGCCAGCGCCGTCATCGCGGTGAGGTCGTCGATCGCGCCGATCCCGACGAAGGCGGACGCCCGGATCAGGTCGGCGGCGATCGCGCACCTCCGCCGCGGCCACCGGTCGACCGCGGCGCCGAGCAGCGGGCCGATGACCATCGACGGTAGGAACCCGGCGAGGAGGATCGCCGTCAGCGCCCAGGTCGAGTCGAAGCGCTCGAAGACGAGCAGGAGCAGGACGACGTAGCCGGCGCCGGTCCCGAGCGACGACTGGACGTGCGCCACGAACAGCCGGTCGAGCCGGGCTTCGTGGACTGCTCTGATCATCGTCCGCATCGGGTCGGTCGCGCTCTCTCGCTCCTAAAGGAAATCGGGCAAGGGCCGATGAGAAAGACGCAGAGCCGGCGAATGCCGGCCCTGCGGTGTCATTGCGTGGTTGCGCCACTCAGCGCGACTAGACGCATCAATCGACCTCTTCGAGGTCGCCTCGAGCGTCGCCCGTCGGCGGCTACTACCCGTCGGCGGGTGGACGTTCGTGGTTCTTGAGGCTTTCATCACGCTGCGAAAGGCGCTACTACCACCTCGCGCGCGGCATCGCATGCCTCCTTCGATTTTCGGCCCGGTCCTACGGACGGGGCCATTTGCCGGCCGGCGGGATGGACCGTGCGGACGGCGTTTCCTGGTCCCTCCGAAAGCTAGCTCAAGCAGGGCATTTCGGACAAGGGCCGGGGTCGCCGTATGGGCGATAACTGTCACGGCCCGGACCATTCCCTACCCTTTGCCGCCATGGCGATCACGGCTGAATCTGTGACCGAGGTCTGCCGGCGCGCCCGCGCCGCCTCGCTGCTTCTGCCCGCCGTCACGACCGCCGACAAGGACGCGGCGCTGGCGGCGCTGGCACGGCTCCTGCGCGAGCAGACGGCGGAGATCCTCGAGGCCAACCGGGTCGACCTCGACGCCGGCCGCGACGCCGGCCTCGACGACGCCCTGCTCGACCGGCTCCGGCTCGATCCCGAGCGGGTCGAGGCGATGGCCGTCGGCGTCGAGGCGGTGATCGCGCTCGAGGACCCGGTCGGCGAGCTGCTCGAGCGACGGACGCTCGAAAGCGGCATCGAGATGGAGCACCGGCGGGTGCCGATCGGCGTCGTCGCGATCGTCTACGAGGCGCGGCCGAACGTGACGGTCGACGCCGCGGCGCTGTGCCTGAAGAGCGGCAACGCCGCCGTCCTCCGCGGTTCGAGCTCGGCGGCCGCCTCGAACGCGATCCTCGTCGAGCTCGTCCGCCGGGCGGTCGCGGAGGCCTTGCTCCCCGAGGGCTCGGTCGAGGCCGTCGCCGGCGGCGGTCGCGAGGAGCTCGGCGAGCTGGCTCGCCAGCGCGACCTCGTCGACCTGATCATCCCGCGCGGCGGGGAGGGTCTGAAGGCGGCGCTCGAGGAGGTCGCCGAGGTGCCGATCCTCTACGCCGCCTCCGGCAACTGTCACGTCTACGTCGATGCGGACGCCGACCTCGGGATGGGACGCAGCATCGCCTACAACGCGAAGGTCCAGCGGCCCGGCGTCTGCAATGCCGCCGAGACGTTGCTGGTCCACGAGGCGATCGCCGAGGTGTTCCTCCCAGCCGTGCTCGGTGACCTCCACGACGCCGGCGTCGAGTTGGTCGGCGACGAGCGCACGCGGGCTGCCGCCGGCGTGCCGGTCGCAGCGGCCGGCGACGATGACTGGGACCGCGAGTACCACGGCTTGAAGATGGCAGTAGCGGTGGTCGACTCGGTCGCCGCCGCGATCGACCACGTCAACCGTCACGGCAGCGGCCATTCCGAGGCGATCGTCACCGGCTCCGACGCCGCCGCGTCCGCGTTCACGGCCGGCGTCGACGCTGCCTGCGTGTACGTCAACGCCTCGACCCGCTTCACCGACGGCTTCGAGTTCGGGATGGGAGCCGAGATCGGCAACTCGACGCAGAAGCTGCACGCCCGCGGGCCGATCGGCCTCCGCGAGCTGACCTCGACGAAGTACGTCCTCCGGGGCAGCGGTCAGACGCGCGGGTGAGCCCGGCGGTCGGCGTCCTCGGCGGAGCCTTCAACCCGCCTCATCTCGGACATCTCCTGCTCGCCCAGGAGGCGGTCGCGGCGCTCGGGCTCGACGAGCTGATCCTGGTGCCGACGGGGACTGCGCCGCACAAGCGGATCGAGCCGGAGCCGGGTGCAGCGGTCCGGCTCGAGATGACGGCCGCCGCGGTCGCCGACGTCCCCGGCTTTCGCGTCTCCGACGTCGAGGTCGGGCGGGAAGGCCCGTCGTTCGCCTACCGTACGCTTGAATTGCTTGCGGATGAGCTTCCGGGCAGCGTGCTGACCTTCGTGATGGGCGCCGACGTCGCCTCCGGGCTCGAGCGCTGGAAGCGCCCAGAGCGGGTGGTCGAGCTGGCCGCTGTCGCGGTCGCCGCCCGGCCCGGCTTCGGTTCGGATGCCGTCGACGACGTGCTCGGCCGGCTCGGCGCCGCCGACGGCGCGGCGCAGATCGAGATGCCGCCGGTCGGCATCTCGTCGACGCTCGTCCGCGAGCGGGTCGCCGCCGGGCGCCCGATCCGCTGGATGGTGCCGGACGCCGTCGCGCGGTTGATCGCCGAGCGTGGCCTCTACGGGGCGGCCGCATGAGCGGGTCCGAGGCGCTCGCCAGGCGGATCGCCACGGTCGCCGACGGCAAGGGCGCGACCGAGGTCGTCGCGCTCGATGTCTCCGAGCTGCTCGGTTACACCGACTACCTGGTCATCTGTACGGCGCGCAACGAGCGCCAGGCGAAGGCGATCGCGGAGGAGGTCCAGTTCCGGCTCAAGCACGACGACGACCTGCTCGCGAAGCGGGTCGAGGGACTGCCCGAGGCGCGCTGGATCCTCGTCGACTACATCGACTGCATCTTCCACGTCTTCGTGGCCGAGACGCGCGAGCTGTACCGGCTCGAGCAGCTCTGGGGCGAGGCGCCGCGGCTCGACCTCGGCGCGGCCGCCGATGACGTCCGCCGTCGCGCCTAGTCTCGCGGCATCGCTGGAGAGACGTTCAGCAGATCCCTGTTCGGGTTTCGCCCGTCCGAGGTCGGTGCGGCGATCGATGCGCTCGAGTCGGAGCTCGGTCGGGGGGCCGAGGCGCTGCGCGGACGCGAGGCCGAGGTCGAGGAGCTGAACGGGCAGCTCGACGCGCTGCAGCGGCGGCTCGACGCCAGCGAGGCGGAGTGCTGCGAGCTCCGGATCGAGACCGAGGACGCGCGGGCGCGGGCCGCGGAGGAGCTGCGGACGATGGCGGTCTTCGCGCGCCAGCTCGAGGAGCTGCGGATCGGCGCCCGCGGCGCGGCGACCCGGATCCGGCTCTGCGCCCTCCGCGAGGCGGCGGAGATGAACGCGCGCCTGATCGATGCGACCGATCCGCGCTCCGGCCCGGTCCGCGACCGGATCCTCGACGCGCTCGAGCGCGCGATCGACCGGATCGGCACGCAGTGGGAGGACGAGCTCGGGCTCGGGGAGGCGCCGGCGGCGCCGCTGACGCGCTCGGCGGCGGGAAGGGTGGCGCTCGCCAACGGCCAGCCCGGTGGGATCACGCGGCGCCGGGTCAGCGTCGACATCGGCCCGTTCGCGGACTTCTCACAGCTCGTTCGCTTCGAGGACGCGGCGAATGCAATCGGCGCCACCGGCGACATCTCGCTGAAGCGCTTCTCGGGTGGGCGGGCACAGATCGACGTCGGTCTGAACGAGCCGATCGACCTGCTCCGAGAGCTCGAGGAGAGCTGCGACCTCGAGTTTCGGGTCCGGTCGCGGACCGACGACGAGATCGTCCTCGACGTCGACGACCGGCCGACCCCCGAGGCTGCCTAGATCCAGGCCGGACTACCGTCGCGGTGCGGGCGGGCGCCCGCCGAGCGGTTAGAGGCGGCCTTCGATCGCGTAGCGGAGGATCGCGACGATCTGCTCGGGCTCGCGGGCGACCGCGAGGGCGGCGCGGTCGACCTCTTTGAGGGCGTGGTCGTGCTCGGGCGGGTGGAGGGCGATCAGCGGGGTGCCGAGGGCCGCCGCCTGGCCGGCGTCGAAGGCGGCGTTCCACTGCTTGTACTTGTCGCCGAAGCGGACGATGACGACGTCGGCCTCGCTGATCAGCGTGCCGGTCCGGATCGCGTTGATGCCGGCGCCTTTGTGGTCGTGCCAGAACTTGTCGTCCTCGGCGCCGAGGATCGCGACGCCGCAGTCGTCGCTGGCGGCGTGGTCGGTTACCGGATGGGTGAGCACGACGGGCAGCCCGGCGTCGGCGACCCCGGCGGCGATCCGCTCGCGCCAGTCGGAGTGGATCTCGCCGGCGAGGTAGACGACCCAGGTGCGCTGCGGCTCGTCGCTCATCTGCAGTCAGCCGGGCTCATCAGCGGGCGGAGCCGAAGATCCGCAGCAGGAACAGGAACAGGTTGATGAAGTCGAGATAGAGGGAGAGCGCGCCGAGGATCGACGCCTTCCGCAGGGTCTCCCTGTCGGCGCCGCTCTCGCCCAGCTGCTTGATCTTCTGCATGTCGTAGGCGGTCAGTGCGCAGAAGAGGAGGACGCCGCCGAACGTCACGAACCAGTAGAGGACCGAGTTGGCCCAGAACATGTTCACGATCAGGCCGATGACGACCCCGATCAGGCCCATGAAGAGGATCGAGCGCAGCCCCGACAGGTCCCGCTTGGTGGCGTAGCCGTAGACGGCCATGCCGCCGAACATGCCGGCGGCGACGCCGAACGCGCTGGCGATCGAGGCGGTCGTGTACGCCTCGAGGATGATCGAGAAGATGAAGCCGTTGAGGGCGGCGTAGAGCCCGAACAGCAACACCGCGATCGGGTAGCTGATCCGGTTGATGCCGGCCGAGATCGTGACGACGAGCCCGATCTGGACGACGAACATGACGATCCAGGCGAACGCGTGGTCCTCGAACCAGCCGATCATGTCGCTGCTGGCTGCCACGTAGGCGGCGATCCCGGCCGTCAGGGCGAGGCCGAGGAACATCCAGCCGAAGACCGAGGTGAGGAACGACTGCCGCGCCAGCTGCACGTCGGCGCCTCGCACCGTCGTCGTCCCGTACTGCTCGTCCATCTCCAATGCGGGCTCCCTCTTCGTCGTTGGCGCCCATGGAACGGGGCGATCGGTCCTGAGAATACTCGGCTGGGCCGCCGTTCCTGCCGCCGTTCCGTCCGGAGAGGGTGGGAACATGTGTTCGTGTTGGAGGGCGGCCCGAATCACAAAGGTGCGGTGGCAGAGCTGAAAATTGCGGCTCGTGCGGCCACGCTCGGGATCGGGGTGCTCTGGCCGATGGTCGAGCATGGGCGCTATGACCTGGCGTTGGAGATCGAAGACCGGCTGCTGCGGGTTCAGTGCAAATGGGCTCGCAAGGAAGGCGACGTACTCAAAGTGACCCTCGTGACTTCGCGCCATACACCAGTCAACGGGTACGTGCGCGGCAAGTACAGTCGCGACGAGATCGATGCCGTGGCCGCCTACTGCGCCGAGCTGGACGAGTGCTACTTCCTCCCGATCGACCTGGTGGCCGAGCGAAGTGCGATCCATCTGCGGCTGAAGCCGGCGAGGAACAACCAGCGGGCGGCGATAAACTTGGCCGACGATTACGAGTTCTCTGGGGCTGTAGCTCAGTTGGCTAGAGCGTCGGCGTGGCACGCCGAAGGCCGCCGGTTCGAATCCGGCCAGCTCCATCTCCCCCCGGAGCCGATCCCCGAACCGGTCGGCGCCGGGGACTTCGGCTACCGCTACGCCCGCTACCTGCAGCGCGCCGCGGCCGGTGAGTCGTTCCTCGTCACCCGCCGCGGCCGGCCGATGGCACGCATCTCGCCCCCCGATCCCTCTTGCGCCGCCAACTCGCAGCCTGTTTGATTGCGGCCATGACCAGCAGCAGCCGTCGTCTCGTCCCCGTCCTCGTCCTCGCCGCGCTTCTCGCGGCGCTCGCCGTCGCACCGTCTGCGAGTGCGAAGCAGAAGGGCTTCAAGTACGGCGTCACCGCCGCCGACGTCACGCCTCGCTCGGCGATCTTCTGGGCGCGGACGACGAAGCCGGGCAAGGCCTGGCTGCAACTCGCGCGCAACGGCAAGCTCGGCGGCTGCCACCCGAACCGGCTGCCGAAGGGACGCGGCATCAAGTCGAAGAAGAAGAACGATCTGACGATCCAGCGGCAGATCGGCGGCCTCGCGGCCGATCAGGGCTACGACTACCGCTTCTGCATGAAGGGCGGCCGCTACAGCGCCACCGGCCACTTCGTCACCGCCCCCCGGAAGTCCGCGCGGACGCCGATCCGCTTCGCCCTCGCCGGTGACCAGGACGCCCGGGCCGTGCCGGGCGAGAAACAGCCGTACTGGAACAACTTCGAGGTCTGGGACCGGATCCGCCACCAGGACAACGACTTCAACGTCCTGATGGGCGACACGATCTACTCCGACACCGAGGTCCCCGGCTACACCCTCAAGGACGTCGCGCTGACCGTCAAGCAGAAGTGGGGCGCATACAAGACGAACCTGGGCATGAAGCCGTGGTGGAAGGCGCGCTCCGACGCCGCCTACTACGCCCACTGGGACGACCACGAGTTCGTCAACGACTTCTCCCGCGAGGAGAGCAGGTTCCCCTACAGCAACGACGGGGTCTTCCAGGGCGTCAACAAGATCAACGGGGAGAAGCTCTACAAGCGCGGCGTCCGCGCCTTCCGCGACTACAACCCGGTCAACTACAACAAGAAGACCGGCCTCTACCGCCACGAGCGCTGGGGCAAGAACCTCGAGGTCTTCTTCCTCGACGAGCGCTCCTTCCGCTCCTCGAGCGCCGACTACAACGGCGCCTGCGACAACCCGGCCGGCAGCGGCAACCCCGACCTCGCGCCGACGGCGCCGCAGAGCGTCCGCAACGTGTTCGCGGCGATCGCGCCGCCGCTCGCCAACCCTGTGCCGCCCGCCTGCCTGGACGCGATCAACGACCCCGACCGGACGATGCTCGGCAACGCCCAGCTGCGCAAGTTCAAGAAGGACATCCAGAACTCGAACGCGACGTTCAAGGTGATCTTCAACGAGGTGCCGATCCAGCAGTTCTACGCGCTGCCCTACGACCGCTGGGAGGGCTACGCCTCCGAGCGCAAGGAGCTCCTCCGCTTCCTCAAGAAGAAGGTCGACAACGCCGTCTTCCTGACGACGGACGTCCACGCGAACATGGTCAACGACGCCCGCTTCAACACTCTCGGCGGCCCCGGGGTCAAGGACTCGGGCATCCTCGACATCACCAACGGCCCGATCGCGACCGAGAACTTCGCCGGCGAGATCAACAGCGCCGTCGGCAACCCGGCCGCGGGCGCGCTCGTCACCCAGCTGTTCTTCCAGCCGCAGCCGCCTGCCGGCGTCGGCATGCAGTGCGCGGCGACGGACCAGTTCAGCTACGCCGAGGTCGAGGTCAAGAAGTCGCGGATGACGGTCGACCTGCTCGACGAGAACAACCAGCCGGTCAAGAACACCGGCGACGCCTCGCAGCCGGCGCCGCCCTGCTCGCAGGTCGTGATCCCGGCCAAGTAGGCGCCAACCGGACGCCGCGGGCCTACGATCCCGCGGTGTCCGCCGGCGAACCAGAGGAGACGATCAGGCGCGCCCGCCTGCGCAGCCAGCGGCTCGCGCCCGGCGCGGCCGCCGATTCGGCCGCCGACGCCGCCAGGGCCGTGCTCGGCATCCAGGCCCAGGACCTCCGCGCCGCCGGCCTCGCCGCCCGCGCCCGGGTCCCCGGCGCCCGGCCGGAGTCGCTCGCGGCCGCCGGCCTGATCCGCACCTGGACGGTCCGCGGCACCGTCCATCTCGTCGCCGCCGACGACCTCCCATGGATCGACGCCCTGACCGGCCCCCGGAACCGTCGTCGCTTCGGTGCACTGATGGCCAAACGCGACAACACGGCGACGGCCGAGGCGATCCGCCCCGCCGCCCTCGAGATCCTCGCCGACGGGCCGATGACCCGGGCCGAGCTGATCGAGCGCCTCGACGCCGCCGGCCTGCCGTCGCTGGGGCCCCATTCGATCAACATCCTGATGCCCTGGCTCGCCGCGACCGGCGAGGTGGCCGGCGACGCGGACGGCTCGTTCCGCCGCGCCGAACCGCCGCCGCACGTCGATGGCGACGAGGCGCTGGCCATCCTCGGCCGCCGCTACCTGGCCGGCTACGGCCCCGCCGGCCCCGAGGACCTCGCCCGCTGGTCGGGGCTGCCGATCACGGCCTGCCGACGGGCCCTGGCCGCAGTCGACGACGCCGTCGACGCCGGTGGCGGCCTGCTCGCCCTGCCGGGATCCGATCCGCCGCCGGCGCCGCCGGCGTTGATCCTCGGCGCATTCGATACCGCGATGCTCGGCTGGCGCACCCGCGAGCCGCTCGTCGCCGCCGTCGACGATCGCCGGATCCTGCCCGGCGGGGGCATCATCCGGCCCGCGGTCCTCACCGAGGGGCGGGCGGCGGCGACCTGGAAGCTCGAAGGTTCCGGGAGGCGGCGCCGGATCCGCTTCGACTGGTTCGGCGACCGCCCGCAGCCGCCGGCGCTCGACGCCGAGATCGCCGCGGTCGGCGCCTGGCTCGGCCTCGAGCTCGAGCCCGCCTCCCAGGCCGCCTCCTAGACTTGCCCATCCGATGAGCTCCGAGGTGAACACCGAGCCCGGCGAGGACGCCCCCGCCCGCTACGACGCGCGCGCGATCGAGCACAAGTGGCAGGCGGTCTGGGCCGAGGAGAAGACGTGGGAGGTGCCGAACCCCGGCGATCCCGGCTTCGATCCCGACAAGCCGAAGGCCTACGTCCTCGTCATGCTCCCCTACCCCTCGGGCGAGCCCCACGTCGGCCATCTCAAGGTCTACTCGGTCGGCGACGCCATCGCCCACTACCGGCGCCGGAACGGCTACGGGGTCCTGCAGCCGATGGGGTACGACTCCTTCGGCCTGCCCGCCGAGAATCACGCGATCCGGACCGGCGAGCATCCGCGCGTCTCGACCGATCGCTCGATCGCCAGCTTCCGCGAGCAGTTCGTCGACTGGGGCATCTCGATCGACTGGAGCCGCGAGCTCGCCACCCACACGCCCGAGTACTACCGCTGGACGCAGTGGATCTTCCTGCGCCTGTTCGAGGCCGGTCTCGCCTACCGGACCGACGCGATGGTCCAGTGGTGCCCGAAGGACCAGACCGTCCTCGCCAACGAGCAGGTGATCGACGGCCGCTGCGAGCGCTGCGGCACCGAGGTCGTCCCGAAGAAGCTCGAGCAGTGGTACTTCCGGATCACCGACTACGCCGACCGCCTCCTCGCCGACTTCGACCGGCTCGAATCGTGGCCGGAGCACGTCGTGACGATGCAGCGCAACTGGATCGGCCGCTCCGAGGGAGCCGAGGCGATCTTCCGCTGCGAGGACCCCGAGATCGACTTCCCCGTCTTCACGACCCGGCCGGACACCCTCTACGGCGCGACCTTCTTCGTGCTCGCGCCCGAGCACCCCGACCTCGACCGCCTGATCGAGGGCACCGCGAACGCCGACGAGGTCCGCGACTACGTCGCCGCCGCCCTCCGCCAATCGACCGGCGAGCGTGGCGACGAGGAGCGAGAGAAGACCGGCGTCCGGCTCGAACGGACCGTCGTCAACCCGGTCAACGGCGAGCGGATCCCGATGTTCGTGGCCGACTACGTCCTGATGGAGTACGGGACCGGTGCGATCATGGCGGTCCCCGCCCACGATCAGCGCGACTTCGAGTTCGCCGCGAAGTTCGACCTGCCGGTCCGCCCCGTGGTCGAGCCCGCCGACGGCTCCGAGGTGCCCGCCGGCGCGGCCTTCGTCACCCAGTCCGAGGACGTCCGGATCGTCAACTCCGGCGATCTCGACGGGCTCACCCCGGCCGCCGCGAAGCGCCGGATCATCGACGAGCTCGAGGCGCGCGGCCTCGGCCGGCTCGCCGTCAACTACCGGCTCCGCGACTGGCTGCTCTCGCGGCAGCGCTACTGGGGCTGCCCGATCCCGGTCGTCCACTGCCCCGACTGCGGAATCGTCCCGGTTCCCGAGGACCAGCTCCCGGTCGAGCTGCCCGAGATCGAGGACTACCGCCCGAAGGGCCAGAGCCCGCTCGCGACCGCGACGGACTGGGTCGAGACGACCTGCCCGCGCTGCGCCGGGCCGGCGCGCCGCGAGACCGACACGATGGACACCTTCGTCGACTCCTCCTGGTACTTCCTCCGCTACCTCGATCCGGCGAACACGGAGCTGCCCTTCGATCGGGCCATCGCCGACCACTGGATGCCGGTCGACCAGTACATCGGCGGCGTCGAGCACGCGATCCTCCACCTCATGTACGCGCGCTTCTTCACGAAGGCGCTCGCCGACGACGGCCTGGTCGGCGTCCAGGAGCCGTTCGCGAACCTGTTCACGCAGGGGATGATCACCCGCGAGGGCGCCAAGATGAGCAAGTCGAAGGGCAACGTCGTCGATCCCGCCGAGTACGTCTCCCGCTACGGCGCCGACGCGGCCCGCACCTACGTCTGCTTCATGGGCCCGCCCGACCGCGGCGGCGATTGGGTCGACGAAGGGGTCGACGGCGTCCAGCGCTTCCTGAGCCGGCTCTGGCGCCTCGCCGACGGGCAGCGGGCGGTCAGCAGCGAGCAGTCGGCGTTCGATCGCGACTGGCAGCGCAGCAGCGAGGGACCGATCCGCGAGCTCCTCGCCAAGGCTCACTGGGCGATCGACAAGGCGACCCGCGACTTCGAGCGCGATTTCCAGTTCAACACCGTGATCGCCGCGGTCATGGAGCTCGTCAACGACTCTTACCGCCTCAGGGACGGCCTCCGCGGCGACCCCGACGGCGACCGGGCGCTCCGCTTCGCGACCGCGACCGCCGCCTCGCTGATCTTCCCGTTCGCTCCGCACCTGGCGGCAGAGGCATGGGAGATCGTCGTCGGCGATCGGATCTGGGAGGTGCCCTGGCCGTCCGCCGACGAGGCGTTGCTGGCCAGTGACGTGATCACGTTGGTCGTCCAGGTCAACGGCAAGCTCCGCGATCGCGTCGACGTGCCCGCCGACGCCGGCGAGCAGCAGGTCCTCGAGGCCGTCCGCGCGAGCCCGCGCCTGCAGACGTTCCTGGACGGCCGCGAGCCGGTCAAGGAGATCGTCGTCCCCGGCCGGCTGGTTAACCTCGTCGTCCGCTGAGGGCGGGCGTGCGGGGGCGGGCGAGAATGGTGATTCCGGCGGCGCGGTTCCGCTTTCTCTGCTAGAAAGCCGCCTGAGATGCTCGTCAGGCGCCAGTCGGACGCCGCGGTTCGGGACTTCCGTCGGCTCAGCTCCCACATCCTCATGGATGCCGGCGAGCTCGGCTCGCGCCACATGACGGTCACCTGGATCGAGGTCCCGGCCACCACCGAGCAGGAGCTGCACTCCCACGAGGAGGCCGAGCAGGTCTACGTCGTCGTCCGCGGCGTCGCCGAGTTGTCGGCGGCCGGCGACACCGAGAGCCTCGAGCCGGGCGATCTGGCTCTGATCCCGCCGGCCAGCGATCACGTGATCGCCAATCGCGGCGACGACGTGCTCGCCCTCCTCTCCGTGCAGTCGCCGGCCGTCTCGGTCGAGGAGACGATCGGCCGCCAGTCGGCGGCCACCGTCGGCTACGACGAGGACTCCGACCAGTTCTGAATCGTCACGCCTGCGTGACGAGCCTTGACCCTGTGCCACCCACGCGCGCGTTCGTGGGCCTCACCATCGGCGCATGGGAGCGAGCCGGCTGCAGACCGCCGTCTTCGCCGCGATCGGCGTCGCGATCCTCCTGCTCGGGATCCGGGCCGTCCGCGAGGGCGGCTCGCCTGCTGCGGCCGAGGGCGGGACGCCGCTGGCTGCCGAGCCGGTCGGGAGCGGCTCCGGCACCGCTCCTGCCAACGGCGACGTCGTCGTCCATGTAGCCGGCGCTGTCGCCGAGCCCGGCGTCTACCGGATGCCGGCCGGATCACGGGTAGCCGACGCGGTTGAACGCGCCGGCGGGCCGACCGGCCGGGCCCAGCCGGATGCGCTCAACCTCGCCGCCCGCCTTGCCGACGGCCAGCAGGTCGTCGTCCCCTCGCGCGACGCCGGCGGAACCGCCGCGTCCGCGACCGGGGCCGAGGACGGCCCGATCAGCCTCGGCTCGGCGGATCAGGCCGATCTCGAGACGATCGACGGCATCGGGCCGGTCATCGCTGCCGACATCATCGAGTTCCGCGACGAGCGGGGCGGGATCGCCTCGATCGAGGAGCTCGACGAGATCCCGGGGATCGGCCCGGCGACGATCGAGTCGCTGAGCGAGCGCCTCCAGCCCTAGATGACCGATCCCGGGCGGCTCGCGGGATGGTGGCGCCACGCGGTCCTCGCCGGCTTCGCCGCCGGGTTGCTGCTCTCGGCGCACCTGGCGGCGCCGGGCGGCTGGGCGCCGTGCGCGATCGCGGGGAGCTTGGCGCTTGCCGTGGTCGTCGCCCGGGCCCGGCACGGTCCGTCCGCGATCGCGGTCGCCGCCGGGCTGATCGCCGCCGGCGCGATCGCAGTGCTCGCCGGCCTCGGCCTCGGCTCGGTGCGGATCGCCGCGATCGACAGCGGCGCTCTGCCGGGTGCCGCCGGTCAGCAGGTTGCGATCCGCGGCTCGGTCACGGCGGTGCCGCGCCGCAGCTTCGGGGAGGTGCGTATCCAGCTCGACGCGCCGGAGGGGCGGGTGATCGTGACCGCGCCCGAGCCGGTCGCAGACGTCGACGTCGGCGACGGGCTCGAGGTCCGCGGCGTCCTTCGCCGTCCCGACGACTTCCGAGCCGGCGAGCTCGCCCGCGCCGGCGCCGCGTTCGAGCTCGCCGCGGGACGGATCCGCCCGACCGGCGCCACCCGCGCGGGCCTCACCGGCGCGCTCGATCGGATCCGCGGCCGCGCCGAAACCGCCCTCGGCGACGGCCTCGACCCCGGCCAGGAGGCGCTTGCCCGCGGCTTCGTCCTCGGCCAGGACGACCGGATCGAGCCGCTCGTCCGCGAGCAGTTCCGCCGCGCCGGCCTCAGCCACCTGCTCGCCGTCTCGGGGCAGAACGTCGTCCTGCTCGCGATCCTCGCCGGGGCGGCGCTGGCCCTGTTCGGTTTCGGCCTCCGTGCGCGCCTCGCGGTGACGCTGCTGGTGGTCGCGCTCTACGTCCCGATCGCCGGTGCCGGCCCGTCGATTCAGCGCGCCGGGGTGATGGGCGGCGCCGCGATCGCGGCGACGCTGGCCGGCCGGGCGACGGATCGCGCCTATCCGCCGCTCCTCGCCGCCGCCGTGACGCTCCTGATCAACCCGCGGTTCGGGGGCGACGTCGGCTGGCAGCTCAGTTTCGCGGCAGTCGCAGGGATCATGGTCTGGGCCGGCCCGCTTCGCGACCTGATCGGCGAGCGGCTGCCGGCAGCGCTGCCGGACCCCGCGCGGCGGGCTCTCGCCGACGGGGCCGCGATGACGCTGGCAGCGACCGTCGCGACGGCGCCGCTGATCGCCCACGACTTCGAGCGGCTGTCGGCGGCGTCGATCCCGGCGAACCTGCTGGCGATGCCGGCAATTGCGCCGGTCATGTGGATCGGCATGCTGCTCGGCCTGCTCGGCCAGGTCCCGGGCGTCCCGACGGCGCCGCTCGGAGCCGTCGAAGGAGCCCTGATCGACTACGTCGCCGCCGTCGCCGCGACGCTCGGCTCGCCGCGATGGGCCGAGGTCGATGTCGCCCTGCCCGGCCCGGCCGCAACGATCGCGGTCTATCTCGCGTGCTCCGCCGCGGCTGCGGTGACGATCGCGGCGCTTCGGCGCCGCCGCCGGCTGCGGCTGCCGATCGCCGCGCGCACCGCCCTCGCGGCCGCGACCCTCGCGATCCTCCTCCTCGCCATCGATCCGGGCGGCGACCGGCGCGACCCGCCACAGGGAGCGCTGCGCGTCACCGGGCTCGACGTCGGGCAGGGAGATGCGACCCTGCTCGAGCCGCCGCGCGGCGATCCGGTGCTGATCGACGGCGGGCCGCCGGGGGCCGCCGCCGACGCCCTCGACCGCCTCGGCGTCGACCGCCTCGCCGCCGTCTTCGCGACCCACGACCAGCTCGATCACACAGGCGGCCTCTACGAGGTGCTCTCGACCCGGTCGGTGGCGACGCTGGTTCGCGGCCGCCCGGCGCCGCGCCTCGAGGCGGCGGCCCGCGCCGGCGGTGCCCGCGTCGTCGCCGTCGCCGAGGGCAGCGCCCTGCGATTCGGTCCGCTCCGGATCGACGTCCTCTGGCCGCCCCGCGATGGCGCGCCGGCTGCCGATCCGAATGGCGACTCGCTCGTCCTGGCGGCTTCGTTTCACGGCTGGGACGTTCTCCTCACCGGCGACGCCGAGGCCGAGGCGACCCATCTCGACCCCGGTCCCTTCGACGTCCTCAAGGTCGCCCATCACGGCAGCGACGACGCCGGCCTCGAGTCGCTCCTCGACCGCTCGGTCCCGCGCGTCGCGCTGATCGAGGTCGGTGCCGGCAACTCCTACGGGCATCCCACCGACGCCACGCTCGAGGCTCTCGCCGCGCATGGCGTCTGCGTGCTTCGCACCGACCTCGACGGCGATCTGACGGTCGAGATCGGCCGCGCCGGGATCAGCGCCGAGACGAGCCGTGGCAGCGGCCTCGCCGGACGTCCCGGCTGCACTGCCGCCGGGTGATCGGACCGCCTGCGGACGTAGACTCGCGATCACCTGATGTCCGACGAGATGCGATCCGCCTACCTGTTCGCGGGCGACGATGCCGCGAAGCTGTCGGCCACGCTGAACCGGCTCCGCGCCCGGGCGGAGCGGGAGGGGGGCCCGGGCGCGCTCGAGGACTTCAGCGCCGCCGCCGGCGCGGCGCCCGACGCCGACGCGCTGGTCGGCGCGATCCCGGCGCTGTCGCTCACCGCCGAGCGCCGCTACCTGCTCGCCGACGGCGTCGATCGCTGGAAGAAGGCCGAGGTGGAGGCCGTCGCCGCCGCGCTCGGCGCGGTCCCGACTGACGTGACCATCGTCCTCGTCGCCCGCGGCAAGGCGCCGAAGCCGCTCGCCGAGGCGGTGACGGCCGCCGGCGGCGAGGCCCGGACCTTCGCGGCGCCCGACAAACGCAACCTGCCGGGCTGGCTCACCGAAGGCGCGCGCCGGCGCGGCTTCGCGCTGGCGCCGCAGGCCGCTCGCGCCCTGATCGCCCGGATCGGCAGCTCGACGGAACGCCTCGCCGTCGAGCTCGACCGGCTCGCGACCTGGGCCGGGGAGGGCGGCGAGGTCGGGATCGAGGAGGTCGAGCGAATGACCGTCGACACCTCCGAGCTCCGTGGCTGGACGCTCGCCGACGCGATCGTCGAGCGCGACAGGGAGCGCTCGGTTGCCGTCACCGAGGAGCTGATCGCCCAGGGCGATCCGGTGCCGGCCCTCGTCGGCGGTATGGCGAAGCGCCTCCGTGACGCCTACGGCGCGGCAGCCGCGCTCGAGGACGGCGTCCCGGCCGCGCAGATCGAGAAGACGCTGCAGATCCATCCGTACGCGGCGAAGATGCTCGTTCGCTCGGTCCAGGGAGTCGATGCGTCCGAGCTCTCGGCCGCGATCGGGGCGATCGCCGACCTCGAGTGGTGGACGCGCGGCGGTTCCGACTACGACGACAGGGTCGCGCTGACCGTCGCGGTCAGACGCGCGGCCGGCGAGACGGCGCCCGGGTGAGCGGAATCGAGGGAGGGGAGAGGCGAGTTAGGAGCCGGCGACGATCCGCGCCGCACGGGCCTTCTTGCGGGCGCCGGTGTTGGCGTGCAGGGCGCCCTTCTGAACGGCCTTGTCGATCCGCGAGATCAGCGTCCGCTGCTCGGCCCCCGCGGTCTCGGAGTCGCCCTCGGCGACCGCTTCCTCGAGGCGGCGGAATTGCGTCTTGACCGCTCCGGTGAGGCGACGGTTCTCGTCGTGCTCGCGCTCGGAGCGGAGGATGCGCTTCTTCTGTGAGGCGATATTGGCCATCGGCGGCCGCAAACTGTAGCGATTGATGGACGAGCCGACGGACACGACCGAGCTGCCGCCGTTGCCGGCGAGCGCGCGCCGCTTCCACCCTGCCTACGCGGTCGATCCGATCGACGAGGAGTTCGCCGGCTCGGCGCTCGGGCCGGGGCCGACCGGGGCGGGGCGCCAGGACCGCCGGATCGGACGCTCGACAGCGTTCTTCAGCATCGCGACCGGGGCCTCGCGGCTCGCCGGCCTGGTCCGCGAGATCATCGCCGCGGGCTACTTCGGCGTCGGGCCGGCGATGTCGGCCTTCACGATCGCCTTTCAGATCCCGAACCTCGTCCGCAGCCTGTTCGCCGACGCGGCCCTGCAGGGCGCGTTCGTGCCGGTCTTCACCGAGCAGCTCGAAGCCGGCAACAAGCGCGAGGCGTTCCGGCTGGCGTCGACGCTGATCTTCCTGATCACGGCGGTGCTCGGCGTCATCACCGCGCTGTTCATCCTCGTCGCGCCGCTGCTGATCCCGCTGCTCGTCCCCAGCCTCGACGAGACGACCCGCGACCTGACCGTGACCCTCTCGCAGCTGCTCTTCCCGATCCTCGTGATGCTCGGCGTCTCCGGTGTCGTCGTCGGCGTCCTCAACAGCTACAACCGCTTCGCCGTCTTCGCGATCGCGCCGCTGTTCTGGAACCTCGCGATCATCGGCGTCCTCGTCGCCCTCTCGCCGCTCTTCACCGGCGACGATCGGATCTACGCCTACGCGATCGGGGTCCTCGTCGGCACGGCCCTGCAGCTCGCGATGGTCTCCTGGGACCTCCGCAACACGCCGTTCCGGCTGATCCGCGTCTTCGACTGGCGCAGCGACCTCGTCAAGAAGGTCCTGCTGCTGATGCTGCCGGTGACGATCAGCCTCGGCCTGATCAACGTCAACCTCGTCATCAACAGCCTCGTCGGAGCGCTCGTGCCCGGCAACCTGGCCGGGACCGGCGAACCGCTTGCCGACTACGCCCCGGCGGCGATCGACAAGGCCTTCCGCATCTACATGCTCCCCCAGGGGATGTTCTCGGTCGCGGTCACGACGGTGATCTTCCCGACCCTGTCCCGTTACGCCGCCCGCCGCGACTTCGACGACCTGCGGCGGACGATGGCGAACGGGATGCGGATGATCCTGCTCGTCCTCGTCCCCGCGGCGGCGGCGATCCTCGTCCTCTCCGAGCCGATGGTCAGGCTCGTCTATCAGCGCGGCGAGTTCTCGCCGGAGGAGACGCCGCTGGTCGCGACAGCGCTCTTCTGGTTCGCGTTCTCGCTGCCCTTCAACGGGCTCTTCCTGATCCTGACCAGGACGTTCTTCAGCCTCCAGCGACCGTGGACGCCGACCTGGATCGCCGGCCTCAACCTGGCGATCACGGCCGCCGCTGCATTTGCGTTCTACAAGCCGTTCGGCGTCGGCGGGATCGTCGCCGGCACCGCGATCGCCACCGCGGTCAGCGTGGTCGCCCAGATGATCGTCCTGCGGCGGCCGCTGAAGGGGCTCGAGCTGCGGGCGCTGTTCGACGCCGCGGCGCGGATCACGGTCGCGTCGGCGGCGCTCGCCGGCGTCTCGTGGGTGATCTGGGACGCGCTCGATTCGGCTCTCGGCCGTGGCACCGGCGCGCAGATCGTCGCCCTGGGGACGGCGCTGGGGGCCGGCGGGCTCGTCTACCTCGGCGCGATCCTCGCCCTCCGGGTCCCCGAGGCGCGTCAGCTCCTCGCGGTCGCAAGGCGCTAGCCGGCCGGCCGCCCGAGCGCCGACCTCTACCCTTCGCTGCGCGAAGCGCCGGGAACCGGCCGGCGGCTCCGCCACCCCGACATGCCCGCTCCGATGGACAGGATCAGGAACTTCTCGATCATCGCCCACATCGACCATGGGAAGTCGACGCTGGCCGATCGGATCCTCGAGCTGACCGGCGCCGTCGATCCCCGTGAGATGCGGTCGCAGCTGCTCGACTCGATGGACCTCGAGCGCGAGCGCGGGATCACGATCAAGGCGCAGGCGGTCCGGGTCGAGTACACGGCCGCCGACGGCGAGGCCTACCACCTCCATCTGATCGACACGCCCGGCCACGTCGACTTCTCCTACGAGGTTTCACGCAGCCTCGCGGCCTGCGAGGGCGCCCTGCTCGTCGTCGATGCCGCTCAGGGGGTTGAGGCGCAGACCGTCGCCAACACCTACGCCGCCGTCGAGGCCGGGCTCGAGCTGATCCCCTGCCTGAACAAGATCGACCTTCCGGGTGCCGAGCCCGAGCGCGTCGCCGCCGAGGTCTCGGAGCTGCTCGGCGAGCCGGCGGACGAGATCCTCAAGATCTCCGGCAAGACGGGGGAGGGCG
>DATMCB010000207.1:0-5413 GCA_035558835.1 Solirubrobacterales bacterium | reverse complement strand
CCGGACTCCTCGAGGATCGAGCGGACGAGGAATGCGGTCGTCGTCTTCCCGTTCGTCCCGGTCACGCCGATCATGCGGAGCTCGGCGCTCGGATCGCCGAAGAACCGCGCCGCGATCGGTCCCATCGCCGCCCGCGAGTCGGGAACGACGAGCTGCGGAACGGCGACGTCGAGCTCGCGCTCGACGACGAGCGCCACGGCGCCGGCCTCGACGACGGCGGGCGCGAAGTCGTGGCCATCGGCGGTGCTGCCGCGGACGCAGAAGAACAGCGCCCCGGGCCCGACGGCGCGGCTGTCGAACGCAACGTCGGCGATCTCGCGATCGGTCCCCCCTCCGGCGACCCGCGCCTCCCCGTCCGGCAGCGCGTCGCTTAGTTCGGCGAGCCTCATCGCCCGCGATTCTAGGAACGCGGTAGGCGGGGAAGGCCGCCGCCGCGCGGATCACTCGGTCGGAGCGATCCCGAGGTACGGGAGAGCGAACGAGGCGATCTGCCCGAATGCCGGCGCCGCGACCGAGCCGCCGTAGTAGTCGCCGCCCTTCGGATCGTCGACGATCACGGCGACCAGCAGGCGCGGGTCGGCGGCGGGCGCGAAGCCGACGAACGAGGCGATGTACTGGGTGTCGGAGTAGGTGCCGTCGACGACCTTCTGGGCGGTGCCGGTCTTGCCGGCGAGGACGTAGCCGGGCACGCTCACCTCGGAGGCCGTGCCGCCCTCGCCGAGGACGCCCTCGAGCATCGTCCGCAGCTCGGCGGACGTCTTCTTGCTGATCACCCGGGTGCCGGCGGAGTGCTCGACCGGATTGCCGTCGACCGACTCGATCAGCCGCGGCGTCCTCAGGATCCCGCCGTTTGCGATCGCGGCGTAGCCCTCCATCATCTGCATCGGCGTCACCGACAGCCCCTGGCCGATCGGCAGGTTGCCGATCGATGAGCCGGAGTACTCATCCGGCGTCGGGACGATGCCCTGCTCCTCGGCCGGATAGTCGATCCCGGTCGGCGAGCCGAAACCGAACTTCGAGACCCAGCTGCCGAACTCGCGGTCGCCGAGCTCCTGGCCGATCATCACGGTGCCGACGTTCGAGGACTGGGCGAGGATGTCGGAGACGCTGAGCGTCCGGTAGCCGACCTCGTGCGACTCGCCGATCGTCCGGTCGGCCACCTTGATCTCGGGCGGCACGTCGAAGGTGGTCTCGGGCTTGACGAGGCCGTCCTGAAGGGCGCCGGCGACGGTGAACGCCTTGAAGGTCGAACCCGGCTCGTAGGTGAAGCCGGTCGCCATGTTCGTCAGCTGGTCCGGGTCGGCATCGGAGAGGTCGCTGGGATCGACCGGCGGCCAGCTCGCCATCGCGAGCACGTCGCCGTCGGTCGGGTCCATGACGATCGCGGTCGCGTCCTCCGGCATGTACTTGTCGCCGATGTCGCCGAGGACCTTCTCGGTGTAGGACTGGATCCGGCCGTCGATCGTGAGCTGGACGTCGTGGCCGGCGGCGGTGCCGGTGACGACGTCGCGGTTGATCTCCTGGCCGAGCGCGTCCTTGGTGATCGCGACCTCGCCGTCGGTCCCCGCGAGCACGTCGTTCTCGGACTGCTCGACGCCGAACAGCCCCTGCCCGTCGTCGCCGATCGCGCCGACCAGCCGCCCTGCGTCCTTGCCCTGGGGATAGACGCGGCGCGAGTCGGGGAGGATCCCGATCCCGTCGAGCCCGAGCTTCTGGATGCGGTCCGCGGAGACGACGTCGACCTTCTGTGCGACGTACTCGAAGCCGCTCTGCGCCGTCAGCGAGTCGAGGATGTCGCTCTCGGGGACGTCGAGCACCGCAGCGAGCTGCTTCGCCTCCTTCGGCGGGTTCTTGACCTGATACGGCGTCGCGAAGATCGTCGCCGCCTCCTCGGAGACCGCGAGGGCGTTGCCGCGGCGGTCGAGGATCGCGCCGCGGATCCCTGGGACCTCGACGGTCGCGACCTGCTGGCTGCGGGCGTCGGCGCTGTACTCGCCGCCCTTGACGGTCTGCAGCCAGCCGGCGCGGACCATGACGACGCAGAAGGCGAGCGCGAAGGCCGCGAAGAGGAGGCCCACGCGCTTCTCGATCAGTCGCACCGGGCCTCGACTAGGGAGTCGTGGATGTGATCGGAGCGGCCGGGATCGTCGTCGTCGCCGGATCGACCGGCGCGGTCGTTGCAGTCGTCGCCGGATCGACCGCGACCGCTGCGGGGTCGGTCGGAACGGTTGCGGGGTCGGTCGTCGTCGCCGGGTCCGTGACGGCCGCCTCGACTCCCGGCGGGGCGTTCGCGATCAACCCGTCGGCGAGGCGCTCCGCGGCAGTCTCGGCATCCGAGCTCTTGGCGCCGATGTAGTGGACGGCGTCGGGGGCGGGAACCGCGAGACCGAGCGCCGATGCGGCCTCGGTGATCCGTTCGTTCGAGAGCCGGTTGGCGATCCGCGCCCGCATGACGCTGTTGTCCTGCTGGAGCTCGTCGACCTTCGTCGAGACGCTGCTGCCCGACGCGCTGAGGCTGAGGCCGACGACGTTGAGCGCGACGATGCCGCCGAGCAGCAGGCCGAGCACCATGATCCAGGCGCGGCCGCGCGTCATCCCGACGACGAAGCCGGAGTCGGCGATGCCGCCGACGGCGTTGACGGGCAGCATCGCGACGCTGCCGCCGGCGGCGACCCGCGAGCGGGCGGCGGTGCTGCGCGGTGCCGAGCGCGGCTTTCGGGCCGGTGCCGCGGCGCGCGAACGTGGTGCTGGACGCGACTTCGGACGCGACTTCGGCTTCGGCTTCGGACGCGTGGCCGGGCGGAGTCGCGGCGAGGCGGCGGGGGCGCCCATCAACCGTCCTCCCCGCGGTCGAGTTTGACGGCGACGCGGAGGTGGGCCGAGGCCGAGCGCGGGTTGTCGGCGATCTCGCCGGCGCTCGGGGCGATTCCGCCCCGGGTGACCAGCTTCGCCTCGGGCTCGAGGCCGCAGCGGCAGACCGGGAACTCGGGCGGGCAGACGCAACCGCGGGCGCGGTCGGCGAGGAAGCGCTTGACGCGGCGGTCCTCGAGCGAGTGGAACGAGATCGCCGCCAGCCGGCCGGCGGGAGCGAGCATCTCCCAGGCCTCGGGAAGCGCCGCGTCGATTGCGGCGAGCTCGTCGTTGACGGCGATCCGGATCGCCTGGAACGTGCGCTTGGCGGGGTTGCCGCGGCCGAACCGCGCCGCCGGGGGCAGGCCGGCGCGGACCGCCTCGACCAGCTCCGCCGTCGTGTCGAGCGGGCGCCGCTCGACGATCCGCCGCGCGATCGAGCGGGCATGCCGTTCGTCGGCGTAGTTGCGGAGGATCTCGGCGATCCTGCTCTCCGGCCATTCGTTGACGACCGTCTGAGCCGAGACGGCGGCGTCAGGGTCCATCCGCATGTCGAGCGGCGCGTCGAACGAGTAGGAGAACCCGCGCTCCCAGGCGTCGATCTGCATCGAGGAGACGCCGAAGTCGAAGAGGACGATGTCGGGGCGGAGTCCCTCGGCCGCGAGGTCGGCGAGGGCCGCGTCGAAGTCGGCGCGGATGAACCGCGCCTCGGCGGGGACGTCGCGTGCGATCTGCTCGAAGCGCTCGGCCGCCGCCGGGTCGCGATCGATCGCGATCAGCGTGCCGGTGGGACCGATCCGCTCGGCCAGCAGCCGCGAGTGACCGCCGCCTCCGAAGGTGCAGTCGACGACCGTCTCGCCCGGCCGGGGATCGGTCTCGCGGATCACTTCCGCGGCAAGGACTGGGACGTGCTCGGTCGGCATGTAGGTGAGGGTCACCATTCCACTACGTGCCTTCCGGCGACGAAGGCCGCAGTGTCGCGGCGATGCTCTCGGTCAGCTCCGGCGTCAGCTGCTCGTTCTCCTCGTCCTCCACGAGCCAGTGCTCCGGCGACCAGATCTCGAGCCGCGACCCCATCCCGGCGACGATGCATCGCCCCTCGAGACCGGCGTGCTCGATGAGCTGCCGGCTGAGCCGGACCCGGCCGGCCGCGTCGAGGTCGGCCGACTCGGAATGGGCGAAGAAGCGGCGCTGGATCCGGCGCGCGTCGCGACTCATCGGGTTGAGGTGAGCAAGTGTCCTCTTCTCGTTCTCCTCGGCGGCCTTGGCCGGCCAGATCTCCACGCAGCGCTCGATGCCCTGCATCAGGACGATTCCCTCCGCGAACGAGGCGCGGTAACCGGCTGGGACCGTGATCCGGTCCTTCGAGTCGAGCGAGTGCTCGGTGCGGCCGCGAAAGGTCATCGATCAAGGGAGTTGAGCGTCGAAGTCGAAAGCGTCGGAATGCTGGTCGCCGGATGAAGTCGGGCCGGAGAGGTGAGGTGGGAGGAACCTCGCCTCCCCGGCCGTCCTTCGACTTGTGGTTCACAACTGGGCGCCACGGTAACCCACAACGCCCCACTTCGCAACACATTACTGGTCGCGCATTCCACAGCGTCCGTCGGACGGAGTTGCTAGCCAGGGCGGGCACGGGCGTTGAAACCGCTTGCGCAAGCCAATTACGGGGCGTGATTGGCGGGCGAGATGTCACCCCGCTCCTGCAATCCCGGTTGCAGCGGAGGAATCCCGTCGCCTCGACCGCGGGCGAGCCGCGCCGCGCTCGCGGATAGCCTCACCGCCATGAGCGAACCGCCGCCCGCCGATCCGCCCGGCTCGCTCGACGCCGACGACACCCGCAGCACTCACCTCGTGAGGCTGCTGCGGAGCCCGGTGACGATCAGCCTCGGCTCGGTGCTGGTGATCGCCTGCTTCGTCGGCGCGACGCTGGCGGCCGGCCCGCTCGCCGGGCTCGGGGCCGCCGCCGTCGGTGTCCTCCTCGTCTTCCTGATCGCCTGGGTGCTCGCCTCGGGCGCCGCGCGCGAGGACTTCTTCAGCCACTACGCGGCTGCCCGCGGTCTCAACCGGGCGTCGGGGCGGACCACGCTGCCGCCGACGACGCCGCTGCTCCGCAAGGGCGACCGCCGCTACGCCGAGGAGGTCATGAACGGCACCCTCCCGGGAGGCGCCGCCGGCGCGGTCGGCCTCTACACCTACGAGATCGAGACGACCGACAGCGAGGGCAACGACGACACCGATCACTACCGCTTCACGGTCGTCCTCCACGACATCCCGAGCGCCGCGCACAGCGTCTCCGACGTCTATTGCCAGCGCCGCGAAGGGTTCCGGTTCATGGACTCGGCCGAGGACGTCTTCCGGCGAATGCAGCGTCTCGAGCTCGAAAGCGAGGCCCTCGACAAGCGCTACGAGGTCTTCTACGGCGCCGGCGACGACACGAACTGGATGAAGCAGCTCTTCTCCCCCACCTTCATCGTCTGGCTCACCGAGCGAACGCCGAAGGACTTCGCGTTCGAGTTCTCGGCGGGGAGCCTCTGCGTCAACGTCAAGGGCCAGTGCGACAGCGCCG
>DATMCB010000206.1:0-6058 GCA_035558835.1 Solirubrobacterales bacterium | reverse complement strand
GCGGTCGGCGGCGCTAGACGGCGATCCGGGCCTGCGCGGGGGCCGCGGAGGGCCGGCCCTCGACGGTCAGCTCGGCCCGCTCGGCCGCGATCGCGACCTGTTCGGGGTCGCCGCCGAGGTCCTGCCAGCAGCGCCGGGCGCTGCGGTGGAGGTCGTCGAGGAAGCTGTCGGTGTGGAGGGGGTCGTGGTGGAAGAGCATCGTCCGCTTGGCCCCGACCCGCGAAGCGAACGTGAGCGTGGCGGTGATCGGCGAGTGGCCCCAGCCCTCGTGGCCGGGGTACTCCTCGTCGGTGTACTGGCAGTCGTGGATCAGCAGGTCGGCGTCGCGGGCGAGGTTGTAGCCGGAGATCCACTCCTCGTTCAGGTTCTCGAGGTCGGCGCCGAGCCCGGGCTCGTGGTCGGGGATGTAGCAGAGGCTGGTGTCCCCGTCGGTGATCCGGTAGCCGAGCGTCGGTCCGCGATGGGTGATCGCCTCGGCGCGGATCGTGGCTGCACCGATCTGCCACTCGGTTGCCGGCGCATCGTGGAAGGAGACGTCGCAGGGAAGCTCACGAACCTCGACCGGCGACAGCGGCGCCGAGATGTAGCGCGCGATCCGCGCCTCCAGCGAGGCCTCCGGTGAGCTCGGGCCGAAGATCCGGATGTTCGACTCGGCCCGGAAGCAGGGCGGGAAGAACATCAGGCCCTGGATGTGGTCGAGGTGGAGGTGGGTGAGGAGGATGTTGATCCGCTCGAGGTCCGGGGGCAGGGAGAAGCCGAGCGTGCGGATCCCGGTGCCGGCGTCGAGGATCAGTGTCTCGCCGCTCGACAGGGTCAGCTCGACGCACGAGGTGTTGCCGCCGTAGCGGTTCATCTCCGGGCCCGGGGCCGGGACCGAGCCGCGCGCTCCCCAGACCCTCACCTTCACGACGCGACCTCGTGGCGGCCGGTCGTGACCTCGCGCGCCTGGTTCTCGTCGACCGGCCAGAAGATCACCATCGCGCCCGAGGCGCCGCTGGCGGCGCCGACGATCGGCATCGCGCTCGCCGCGATCCGGTGCTTGACCCCGTCGGCGGAGCGGACCGTGAACTCGTCGTGGGCCGGCCGCCCCTCGCGGAGCGCTCGGGTCAGCGGCAACCGGTCGAACGGCAGCGGCTCGTCATCGTCGTCGAACGGGCCGAACCGTCTTGTCCATTCGTCGAGGTCGAGCTGGCCGATGTCCTCGAACGGCCGGCCGATCAGCGCGCCGGCACCTTCGTTGTAGAAGAGCAACGTGCCGTCCCGGGCGACGAGAAACGCCGGGGTGGTGACGCTCGTCAGCAGGTTCCGGGCAAGGATCAGCTCGAGCGGTTTCTGCGGACCTGACATCGGTTCGCAGCATTGTTCCACCGATTGCGCCGTTCGTCACCAGCGTTGGCCGTCCGGGCAATCGGCCGACCGCCGGATTCGCGGCGAGGCGCGCCGCCGCGATGTCGCTCCGCGCGGGCCCCGGCGGCTAGCTCATCTTCCCGATCTTGAAGATCTTCGTGCCGCAGTCCGGGCAGGTGCCGGTGATCGCGGGACGGCCGTTCTTCATCGTGATCTGCTCGGGGTCCTTGATCTCGACCTTCTTGCGTTCCTTGACGCAGTAGCCCTCGGGCATGGTCGCTCTCCTTCCGGGCCTGAGCCCTGGTTCGAGGCGGGATCGTGTCAGTAGCCACGACCCCGTGACGCTGGCCACTGTAGGGCGGTGCGCGGACGCCACCGCGGCTGGCGTTGCTCAGCGACCGCTGTTGTTGATCTGGCTGATCTGGCTGCGGAGGTCGTCGATGTCGTCCTCGATGACGCCGATCCGCTTGTCGGACGCGTCATCGGCGGCGGCGAGATCGTCGACCTTCGACTCGACCGCGCTCAACCGGGTCTCGATCGCGCTCGTATCGGTCGCGCCGGTCGGTGGGACGACTCCGGTCGCGCCGGTGGCGCCGGCCGCTCCGGTCAGAGCCTGCATCGCGGCGACCTCCTGCTCGAGCTTCGCGATGTCGTCGCTGCTGGCGGCGTTGTCGCGGGCGTCGACGGCGAGGACGACCGCGACGATCGAGCAGGCCAGGGCGAGCAGCGCGGCCGCCAGCGTCAGGTAGGTCCGGAGGCCGATCTTGCGGTCGAGGGCGGCGACCCAGGCGCGCAGCCCCTCGAGATCCCCGGCGCGGGCCGCGACCGGGCCGGCAGGCGGCCGGGCACCGGGCTGCGTGATCGGGCGCCGTACCCCGGCTTGGGGAGGCGGCGTCGCCTGCGTCGAAGTGGCCGGCGGCGGCGCCCCGGGCGGCGGCGGGGCCGCGGGCGGCGGCTCCAGCGTGGTTGGCGGATCGGCAGGCGGCGGCGGTGCATCCGCAGGCGGCGGGCTCCCCGGTGCTTGCGGCGCTGCGGTTCCCTGCGGGGCCGGCGGGATCCGCCGTGCCGGCGGCGGTGTGGTTCCCTGCGGTGGCGCCGTTCCCTGTGCCGGCGGTGTCCCCTGCGGTGGCGGCGCGCCTCCAGGCGGCGGTGGCGGCCGGCCCTCCACGCGGCTCAGCTCGCGTCCGGGCGGGGTCCCGCGACGATGCCGTCGGCGGGCTCGATCCCGCGACCCTCCTCGATCCAGGCCTCGAGGCCCCCGGCGAGGTTGTAGGCCTCGTAGCCGGACGCCCGGAAGACCTGGGTCGCCAGCGCCGATCGGCTGCCGGTCCGGCAGACGAAGACGATCGGGCGGTCGCGGTCGATCTCCTCGGAGGCGGCGGGTAGTAGCTCGAGCGGGATGTGCTCGGCGCCCGCGATCCTGCCGGCTTCCCATTCGTAGTCCTGGCGGACGTCGATCAGCACGGCGTCGGCGGCGATCTTCTCGCTCGCATCGGCGGGGGCGATGTCGAGCTCGGTTTCGGTCGTCTCGGCGGTCATGAGGGTGCCCGAGGATAGAGGCTCGATGGGACCAGCGAAGGCCCGAGATCGGTGCGGTGCGTAGCATTGTCGTCCACCTCTCTGTCCAACCGAGAATCCCTCTCCCGTCCTGACCAAGGAGTTATTGATGCCCGAGGCAGTCATCGTCGACACCCTGCGCACGCCGATCGGCCGCGCGTTCAAGGGGTCCCTCACCCAGCTTCGCCCCGAGGAGGCCGGCGCGTTCGTGATCGACCGGTTGCTCGAGCGCAACCCCGACGTCGATCCGGCGCTCGTCCAGGACGTGATCGCCGGCGTCGGCATGCCGCAGGGCCTGCAGGCCTTCAACGTCGCCCGGATCATGTCGATCCTCTCCGAGAACCTGCCGGAGACGACGACCGGCGTCACCGTCTCGCGCTATTGCGCGTCCTCGCTCGACGCGATCCGGCACGCCTCGAACGCGATCAAGAACGGCGAGGGCGACGCCTACGTCGCCGCCGGGATCGAGTTCGTCTCCCGCTTCAATGAGCGCAGCGAGGCCGCCGGCGTCGAGGATCGCAACGAGAAGCTGACCGGCGAGCACGACGGCTACCCGAACGTCTACATCGACATGGGTGTCACGGCGGTCAACGTCGCCGAGAAGTACGGCGTATCCCGTGACGCGATGGACGACTACGCGCTGCGTTCGCAGCACCTCGCCGTCGAGTCGCAGGAGTCCGGGTTCTTCGATCGCGAGATCGTCCCGATCCCGACCCCCGACGGCGAGGTCTCCAAGGACGACGGCCCGCGTCCCGACAAGGGCGACATGCGCGAGAAGCTCGGCGAGCTTCCGGAGGCGTTCGGCGGCGGTGGCGTCACCGCCGGCAACTCGTGCCCGCTCAACGACGGCGCCGCCGCGGTGCTCGTCATGTCGGACACGAAGGCCAAGGAGCTCGGCCTGAAGCCGCGGGCCCGGATCATCACCGCGGCGACCCAGGGCAACAACCCCGAGTACATGGGCGTCGCCCCGATCGGCGCCGTCAAGAAGGTCCTCGACCGGGCCGGGATGACGATCGGCGACATCGACGTCGTCGAGCTCAACGAGGCGTTCGCCGCCCAGGTGATCCCGATCATGGACGAGTGCGACATCCCGCTCGAGAAGTTGAACACGCACGGCGGGGCGATCGCGCTCGGCCACCCGTTCGGCATGACCGGGGCCCGGATCATGGGCACCCTGCTCAACGTCATGGAGACCGACGATCACAGCGTCGGGATCGAGACGATGTGCGTGGCCGGCGGCCAGGGCGAGGCGATGGTGGTCGAGCGCCTGAACTAGCTGTGGGGCTTCGGGCCGGCGGGGCAGGACCCCACGGGCGCGACTCGCTTCGCTCGCGCTGACTGCCCGTGGGCCCCCGCCCCGCCGCCCCTCCGGCGCCTGCGCTTGCTCAGGTGCTCGGTGGCGGGGGTGAGCCGGAGCACGGGTTAGGTTGCGCGCGTGGACCTTGCCACGATCTTCTCGACGGGGTGGACGTCGGGGATCAACTCGTACGCCACCGTCCTCGTGCTCGCCCTGCTCGGGCGGGCCGGGGTCGGCGGCGTCCCCGACGGCCTCGATCAGGACTGGGTGCTGTACGGCTCGGCGGCGATGTTCGCGGTCGAGTTCGTCACCGACAAGGTGCCGTTCCTCGACTCGGCCTGGGACTCGATCCACACGGTCGTCCGGCCGCTGATCGGCGCCGTTCTCGGCTTCTCGTTCGCGGGCGAGAGCGGAGTCGACGGGGTCGAGGAGGCACTCGGAGCCGGCACGGCCGGAATCACGGCGCTGGCGAGCCACTGTGTCAAGGCCGGACTGCGGCTCGGCGTCAACACGTCGCCGGAGCCGGCGTCGAACATCCTCGTCAGTCTCGTCGAGGACGGCGTCGTCGCCGTCGTCGCCGTGCTCGCGATCGAGTATCCGGAGCTGGCCGCGGCGATCGCCGCCGTCTGCCTGATCACCGGCGCTCTGCTCCTGCTGCTGCTCTGGACGAAGGTCGTCCGGCCCGGTTGGGTCCGCCTCCGCGCCCACTACCGCGCCCGCGGCGCCGCGCCCTGACGAATAGGCTGGCGCCGGAAACCGGATACTTGTGGAGGTAATCGATGTCGTTGGAGCAGTCGCTGGCGGGACTCAAGGAGACGGAGGGGGGAGGGTCCTTCTCCCTGCAGAACTCGAAGATGCTCAAGGTCGAGCTCGCCGACGCGACCGTCCAGGCGAAGCTCGGCTCGATGGTCGCCCACCAGGGCGACGTCAAGTTCGAGCATGCCGGCAGCGGCGGCATGGGCCGCTTCATGAAGAAGGCGATGACCGGCGAGGGAACGGACCTGATGAAGGTCAGCGGCACGGGCGAGGTCTTTCTCGCCGACTTCGGACAGGAGATCCAGCTGCTCCGTCTCGACAACGAGTCGATCACCGCCAACGGCGCCAACGTGCTCGCCTTCGAGGACGGCATCGACTGGGACATCAAGCGGGTCGAGGGCGTCTCCGGGATGCTCGGCGGCGGCCTCTACAACATGCACCTCTCCGGGACCGGGTTCGTGGCGATCAT
This sequence comes from Solirubrobacterales bacterium, assembly GCA_035558835.1. Lineage (GTDB taxonomy): Bacteria > Actinomycetota > Thermoleophilia > Solirubrobacterales > 70-9 > RHKX01. The sequence continues at coordinate 632 of DATMCB010000206.1, read as the reverse complement.
CTCCGACGGCCCTCCGGTCCTCCTCGACGTCGACGGCGAAACCACCTTCGCCGATCCGCAAGCGGCGATCACCTGGTCGAGCGGGCTGACCTCGTCGGTCAAGGCCGACGTCAACATGAAGACGCTGATCGGGCGCGGCTCCGGCGAGACCGTCCAGCTCAGCTTCTCGGGCAAGGGCTGGCTCCTGATCCAGCCCTCCGAGGGTCGCGTCACCTCGACGGCGGCCGGCGGCAGCGGCTCGAGCGGCGGCGCTGCGGGCGGCCTCGGCAAGCTGCTCGGCGGCTGAGTCCCGGCGCGGCGAGGAGGAGAGCGATGAGCGAGCCGACCAAGTACGTCCTCGGCGAGGAGCGGATCCCGACCCATTGGGTGAACCTGATGCCCGATCTGCCGGGCGAGCCGCTGCCGCCGCTGAGCCCGGCGACGATGGAGCCGGCCGGGCCGCCCGACCTCGCGCCGATCTTCCCGATGGCGCTCATCGAGCAGGAGGTCTCGGGGGAGCCCGAGATCGAGATCCCCGACGAGGTGCGCGAGATCTACTCGCTGTGGCGGCCGACGCCGCTGTTCCGGGCGCGGCGGCTCGAGAAGGCACTCGGCACCCCCGCCCACATCTATTACAAGTACGAGGGCGTCTC
>DATMCB010000205.1:0-3239 GCA_035558835.1 Solirubrobacterales bacterium | reverse complement strand
ACGCGCTTCTCCGGGCCGGGCTACCCGACGATGCGGACCCGGGTGATCGTCGTCGAGCCAGACGAGTACGAGGCGTTCGTGAAGGAGCGGATCGACGGGATCAAGGAAGCCCGCGCGGCCGTCCAGGATCGCGTTCAGTCCGGCACCGCGCCGGGAGTGAGGTTCCAGACGAAGTGACGCCGGTTCGCACCGCATCGCACCCCGAGGTCGTCAGCGAGCAGGTCCCCCGCGAGCAGAAGGCCTGGATCACCCTCGTGACCAGCGCCGAGCACAAGGCCGTCGGGCGGATGTACATCGCCACCGCGCTCCTCTTCGCGGCCGCCGCGATCGCCGAGTTCCTGATGATGCGGCTGCAGCTGATGATCCCCGAGAACACGCTGATCCAGCCGGTGATCTTCGACCGGCTGCTCTCCGCGTTCGGGGTGACGAGCCTGATCCTCTTCGCGCTGCCGCTGATGATCGGGCTGATGTCGATCGTCGTGCCGCTGCAGATCGGCGCCCGCGGCATGGCCCTGCCGCGGCTCCACCACCTCTCCTACTGGCTCTACGCGTTCGGCGGCACGACGATCTACGCGAGCTTCCTCTGGCGGCCCTCCGAGGCGGGGATCCTGGCGCTGCCGCCGCTCTCCACATCGGCGTTCCTGCCCGGCGCCGCCGTCGACGCCTGGCTGATCGGCTTCGCGCTCGCCCTGCTCGGCTTCGTCTGCTTCGCGATCAGCATGATCGCCACGCTCCGCAACTCACGCGCCCCAGGGATGTACCTGCAGCGGATGCCGCTGTTCACCTGGGCGACCTCGGTCGTCAGCTACACGCTGCTCGTCCTCGGACCGGTCTTCCTCGCCGCGATCGCGATGCTGATGATCGACCGCCACTACGGCGGCGTCTTCTTCGACTCCGGCGAGGGCGGCAAGCCGATGCTCTACGAGCACCTCGCAACGATCTTCATCTCCGGCGCCGTCGTCTCGGTCCTGGTCGCCGCGCTCGCAGCGATCTCGGAGATCCTCTCGACCTTCTCGCGCCAGCCGCAATTCGGCCACCGCACCGTCGCCGGCTCGCTGGTCGCGCTCGCCGCCCTCGCCGTCCTCGCCTGGATGCAGAGCATGTACTCGAGTCCGATCCCCGACGGCTTCCGCTACTTCGCGATGCTGATGGCGCTCGCGGCGATCGTTCCCGTCGGGCTGATCATCTTCAACTGGATCGGGACGCTGACCGGCGGCGCCAAGCGCCAGGGGATGCCGTTCCGGTTCGCGCTCGGCGCGATCGTCCTGATCGTCATCGGCCTCGCCGGGAAGCTCGTCACCGCCGTCGTCCCGGTCGGCGCCCTGCTCGCCGGGACCACGTTCACGACCGGCACCAGCTTCGCCCTGATCGCCGGCGCCGGCGTCTTCGGCGGCTTCGCCGCCCTCCACTACTGGTTCCCGAAGCTGAGCGGCCGGATGATGGGCGACGCCTTCGGGATCACGTCGTACTGGCTTCTGCTCGTCGGCGCCGTCGTCTACGTGCTGACGACGATGATGGCCGGCCTCGAGGGGATGCCGGTGGACGTCGCCAAGTTCTACGGCGACAGCGGGCTCGACGCCCTCAACCTGATCGCCTCGATCGCCGCGATCCTCTTCGTGCTCGGCTTCATCGTCGCGCTGCTCAACGCCGCCGCGAGCTACCGCCACGGCCTCGAGGCGGGGCCCGACCCGTGGGGAGGCAGCACGCTCGAGTGGTTCGCGCCCTCGCCGCCACCGGTCCACAACTTCGATCTCGTCCCCGACGTCCGCAGCGCCGAGCCGCTCGACGACATCCGCCAGGCGATCCGGCGCCGGGCGACCCGCTGGTACCCGCCGGCGGCGAGGACCGAAGCACCGGGACCGGAACCGGAGCCGGTCGCGGTCGGATCGGGGGCCGCATCCGGAGAGGCGGCGGATGCGGGCGGGAACCCCACCGAAGCAGGCCCCGAGCCAACTCGGCAGAGCGAAGACGACCGACCGGTAGCCTGAGCGGCATGCCCGCTCGCCTCCAGCCGGTGGCCCGACCGCTCCGCAGGAAGACCCGATGATGGAGTCCTCGGCCGGCGTCGCCGAGCGCGGGCAGACCGTCGGCGGCGTCGAGCGGACCCGCCGGCGCAGGCGGGCTTCGCGCCCACTCCCGCCGGCCCCGCGGCGGCTCGACTTCGCCGACCTGCTCAGCAACGTCCGCGACCACATCGCGCTGACGAAGCCGCGGATCATCTCGCTGCTGCTCTGGACGACGGTGACGACGATGTTCGTGGCGCAGCCGAGCGGGCTCGCGCTCTCGACGATCCTTTGGACCTGCCTCGGCGGCTACCTCGCGGCCGGCGGCGCCGGTGCGATCAACCACTACATCGACCGCGACATCGACGCCCGGATGGGCCGGACCCGCGGTCGTCCGATCGTCTCCGGCCGGGTGGAGCCGCTTCGCGCGCTCATCTTCGGGATCAGCCTCGGCGTAATCGCCACGGTCCAGCTCTGGATCACCGTGAACGCCCTGGCAGCGGTCCTGGCGCTGCTCGGGCTGCTCGGCTACGTCCTCCTCTACACGGCCTGGCTGAAGCCGCGGACGCCGCAGAACATCGTCATCGGCGGCGCCGCCGGCGCGATGCCCCCGCTCGTCGGCTGGGCGGCCGCGACGGGCGGGCTCTCGATCGAGGCTTTCTTCCCCTTCCTGGTCGTCTTCCTCTGGACGCCGCCCCACTTCTGGGCCCTGGCGCTGCTGATCTCCGACGACTACAAGCGGACCGGGATCCCGATGATGCCCGTCGCCCGCGGCGACGCCTTCACGCGCCGCAGCATCCTTCTCTACGCGGCGCTGCTCGTCGTCTTCACGCTCGTCCCGGTCGCCACCGGCATGTTCGGCGGCGTCTATCTGGCGGCGGCGAGCGTCCTCGGCGCCGCCTTCATCTTCGGCGCCACCCGCCTGCTCCGCAGCCGCACCAACCGCGACGCGCTGCGGCTCTACCTCGGCTCGCTCGCCTACCTGTTCCTGCTCTTCGCCGCGATGGCGGCCGACCGGCTCCTCGCCGGCTGATTGGCTAGATTTCAGCGCTGATGGATCGCCGCAGGGCAAGCAAGAGCATCAACTCCGGCTTCGTGGCCGCCGGCATCGCGCTGTTCATGTTCGCGCTGACCTTCTACGCCGCCGTCCTCTACGTCGGCGGCTGATCGATGGCGACCCCCGACGAGATCGAGACCGCCGAGCCGACCGAGCTCGTCTACGTGCCCACCAACTCC
>DATMCB010000204.1:0-8513 GCA_035558835.1 Solirubrobacterales bacterium | reverse complement strand
CGCTCGTGCCGCCGCAGAGCACCGCCTGCTCGCCGAAGAGGTCGGTCTCGACCTCGTCCTTGAAGGTCGTCTCGATGACGCCGGCGCGGGTGCCGCCGATCCCCTTCGCGTAAGCGAGGACGAGATCGCGGGCGTTGCCCGACTCGTCGGCGTGGACGGCCATCAGGCACGGGACGCCGCGGTCCTCCTGGTACTGGCGGCGGACGAGATGCCCGGGGCCCTTCGGCGCGACGAGCCCGACATCGACGCCCGGCGGCGGCTCGATCTGGTCGTACTGGATCGCAAAGCCGTGGGCGAACATGAGCAGGTTGCCGGGCACGATCCCGTCGGCGATGTCCGCCGCCCAGATCTCCGCCTGCTTCTCGTCCGGGAGCAGGATCATCACGACGTCGCCGCGACTCGCCGCGTCGGCGACGTCGAGGACCTCGAGGCCCGCCGTCTCGGCGTCGGCCCGGCTCGCCGAGTCGGGACGGAGGCCGACGACGACGTCGACTCCGGACTCCTTGAGGTTGAGCGCGTGAGCATGACCCTGCGAGCCGTAGCCGAGGATGGCGACCGTCTTGCCCTCGAGCGGCTCGAGCGTCGCGTCGTCCTCGTAGATCATCGTGCTGTCGTGGGTCATTCGGGCCTTTCCGTCTCGTCGTTTCGCGCTTCGGACCAGCGTCATCCGGTCGGGCGGGCCAGCCTACAGGTCGGCCCGAAGCCAGATGATCGGATCGGTCGGTTAGACGAGCAGCCGGCGCAGGACCTTTCCGGAGCCGGTCCGCGGCAGCTCGGTGACGAGCTCGACCGTCTTCGGCACCTCGTGCGGGGCGAGGCGCGAGCGGGCGTGGACGATCAGCTCGTCGGTGTCGAGGTCGCCGGCGGCGACCACGAACGCGGTCACCGCCTGCCCCCAGCGGCGATCCTCGCGGCCGGCGACGGCAACCTCGGAGACGGCGGGATGCTCCAGCAGGGCCGCTTCGACGCGGTCCGGGCGGACGTTCTCGCCACCGCTGACGATCAGGTCGTCGCGGCGGCCCTCCACCCAGAGGTACCCGTCGTCGTCGAGCCGGCCGAGATCGCCGGTGTGAAGCCAGCCGTCCCCGGCGAGTGCCGCCGGGGCAACCGTGGGCCCGCGGACGAGAATCTCACCGTCGTCGACCCGGGCCTCGGTGCCCGGAAGGGCTCGGCCGGCCGATCCCACCCGCGCGGCCGCCTCACCGGGCCCGAGCGTGCAGACCTGCGAGCAGGCCTCGGTCAGGCCATAGGTCTGGACGACGGTCGCACCGCGGCCGAGCGCCTCCTCGAGCACATCGGCCGAGACGGGCCCACCGCCGATCAGGAGCAGCCGGGGGCGATCGACGGCGGCGCCGGCATCGAGCAGCCGGACGAGCTGGGTCGGGACCAGTGACACGACGCTGATCGGCTCCTCTTCGAGGGCGACGGTTACGCGCTCGACGTCGAAGCCGGGATGGATCGCGACCGCGGTCCCGTAGATCGCGGAGCGGAGCAGGATCGCCAGGCCGCCGACGTGATTGAGCGGGAGGCAGCAGAGCCAGCGGTCATCGCGCTCGACGCCGAGGTTGAGGGCGCTCCCGAGCGCGCTCCAGAGGTGATTCCCGGCCGTCAGGAGGACCGGCTTCGGCGCTCCCGACGTGCCGCTGCTCAGCACCCGGGTGAGCGGGAGCGCCGGATGGCGGCTGTACGACGGCCACGGCTCCCGCCGTGAGCGGGCGCGCTCGATGCAGCCGGCATCGAGGAAGACGGTGCCGTCGGCGACGTCGACGCCCTCGCGCCCTCCGGGCGGCATCGACTGGACGACGGCGCCGGCCAGGATCGCGCCGTGCAGGGCGATGGCGTGCGGGACGCCCGCCGGGAGGTCGATCGCGACCGGGTCGCCGATGCCGGCCCCGAGGTCGGCGAGCGCGGCTGCGACCGAGCCCGCCAGGACGCGAAGCTCCGCGAAATCGACCTCCTCACCCTCCCCGGCCAGCGCGATCGTGTCGGGATGGGTCCGGGCGCTGTGGTCGAGCCAGTCTGTCGGTGCTTCGTGCATGCGGAGGGCCGGCGCCGGTCGCCGGCTGGCTATCGTTGCCGACATTGTTGCGCCGGAGCGCCGGTGCCCCTCCCAGAGACTGCGAGCAGATGCCCGAACGCCACAAGGACGCCCCGCCCGAAGCCGACCTCTACGCCCCGATCGAATGGGAGAGCGCCGGCGACTACGAGGACATCCTCTACGACGTCGGCGACGGGATCGCACGGATCACGATCAACCGCCCCGAGCGTCGCAACGCCTTTCGGCCGCCGACCCTGGCCGAGCTTCGCGACGCGTTCACGAAGGCCCGTGACGACCTCGACGTCGGCTCGATCATCCTCACCGGGGCCGGCGATCAGGCCTTCTGCTCTGGCGGCGATCAGGCGATCCGCGGCGACGACGGCTACATCGGCTCCGACGAGGTCGCCGGCAAGGGCGTCGGTCGCCTCGACGTCGGCGATCTCCACGTCCAGATCCGCCGCACCCCGAAGCCGGTGGTCGCCGCGGTCGCCGGCTATGCCGTCGGGGGCGGGCACATCCTCCACCTCGTCTGCGACCTGACGATCGCCGCCGACAACGCGAGGTTCGGCCAGACCGGGCCCCGCGTGGGCAGCTTCGACGGCGGGTTCGGGGCGGGCCTGCTCGCCCGCCAGATCGGCGCCAAGCGGGCCAAGGAGATCTGGTTCCTGCTCCGCCTCTACGACGCCGACGAGGCTTTCCGGATGGGCCTCGTCAACACGGTCGTACCGGTCGCGGACCTCGAGCGGGAGGCGGTGGCCTGGTGTCGCGAGATGGGCCACCTCTCGCCGCTCTCGCTGCGGCTCCTGAAGTCGTCGTTCAACGCCGCCGAGGACGGGATCACCGGCCTGCAGCAGCTCTCCCACGACGCGACGCTGCTCTTCTACATGAGCGAAGAGGGCCAGGAGGGCCGCAACGCCTACCAGGAGCATCGTCCTCCCGACTTCTCGAAGTTCCCCCGGCGCCCCTAGATGACCGAAACGCTCATCTAGCCCCTTGAACGGCCTGCGCACCTGGGCGATGGCCGCGAGGCCGCGGACGCTGCCGGCGGCACTCGCCCCGGTCCTGGTCGGCAGCGCCGCCGCCTGGGCCGCCTTCGCCGATCCCGGCGAGAGCTTCTCGTGGTGGCGGTTCGTCGCGGCGATGGTCGGGGCGATCTTCATCCAGATCGGGACGAACCTGGCGAACGACTACTCCGACGCGAAGCGCGGTGCCGACACGGTCGACCGGCTGGGGCCGGTCCGCGTCACCGCAGCCGGCCTCGTTGCCCCGCGGCGCGTCCTCTACGCGACCTGGGCCGCGTTCGGAGTGGCCGCCCTCGCCGGGCTCTACCTGACGATCGAGGTCGGACCCGAGATCCTCGCGATCGGGATCCTCTCGATCGCCGCCGGCATCCTCTACACGGGCGGGCCGAAGCCCTACGGGTACGAGGGCCTCGGCGAGGTCTTCGTGTTCGTCTTCTTCGGACTCGTCGCCGTCAACGGCTCCTACTACGTGCAGGTCGAGGACCTGCAGGCGTTGCCGGTGCTCCTGTCGATTCCGATCGGGCTCCTCTCGGCGGCGATCCTCGTCGTCAACAACGTCCGCGACGTCGACACCGACCGGCGGGCCGGCAAGCGCACGCTCGCCGTCCGGATCGGCCGCGAGCGCAGCCGCGATCTCTACGTCGCGATGATCGCCGCCGCCTACGCGTTGCTGCCGATCGCGCTGCTGGTCGGCGACGGCTCGGCCTGGGGCCTGCTCGGGCTGCTCAGCCTGCCGCTCGCCGGCGCGCCGGTCCGAGCCGTCCGCGAACGGACCGACGGCCCGGCGCTGAACGGCGCCCTCGCCGGCACCGGTGCCCTGCTCGGCGCCTATGCCCTACTCGTCGCCGTCGGCCTGCTGATCTGAGGCCGGCGTGCGGGTCGCGGCGCTCGAGGCGATCCCGGTCGGGCTTCCCTTCGCCCGCCCGTACGTGACCGCGACCGGCCGCCTCGATCGCCGGGAGATGCTGATCGTCCGGATAGCGGCCGCCGACGGGACGGTCGGCTGGGGCGACGCGGTGCCGATGAGCCTGCGCGGCGGCCCCGGCCTCGATGTCGTCCGCGACGACCTCGAGCGCCGCTGTCTGCCGGCTCTGACCGGCACGGCGATCAGCTCCAACGCCGAAGCGATCTCGCGCTGCCGGTCCGCCGGTGCCGGCGCCCAGGCCCTGAGCGCGATCGACATCGCCCTGCTCGATCTCCGCGGCCGGCTCGAAGGCAGGCCGGCATGGCGGCTGCTCGGCGCGACCGCTGCCGCAGATGTGCGCTGCAACGCGACCCTCGGCGCAGACGAACCGGGACCGGCCGCCGCCGCGGCCGCGGCGGCGATGCGGTCCGGGTTCGGGACGATCAAGGTCAAGGTGGGCGACGCCGAGGACGTCGAGCGGGTCCGGGCGGTTCGCGCCGCCGCCGGGCCGGGGATGCGGCTGCGGGTCGACGCCAACGGAGCATGGACCCTGGAGGAGGCGCTGGCGCGGCTCGCGACGATCGAGCCGCTCGGGATCGAGCTCACCGAGCAGCCGTGCGCCGCCGCCGCCGAGCTCGGCGCCGTCCGCAAGGCGTCGCCGATCCCCGTCGTCGCCGACGAGAGCGTCACCGACCTCGACGATGCCGTCGGCGGGTACGCGCGCGGCCACTTCGACGCCGCGACCCTGAAGCTGGCCAAGGTCGGCGGGCCGAACGCGGCGGTCGCGATCGCCGCCACCGTGCCCGCCTACCTCTCGAGCGCGCTCGACAGCGCGATCGGCATCGCCGCCGCCGTCCACACGGTCCAGGCGATGAAGCGGCGCGATTTCGCCGCCGGCCTCGCCCACGGGCTGGCGACATCGGCGCTGTTCGCCGACAATGTCGCCGATGACGGAGCGCTGTCCGGCCCCGAGATCGCGGTCACGGACCGCCCCGGCCTCGGTATCGACGTCGACGAGTCCGCGATCGGACGGTTGCGGCTGAGATGATCGACGCGACGAATCGCAACACGGCGCTCGCGTCGGCGCTCGTCGAGGAGCTCGCCCGCTCCGGCGTTCGCCGCGCGTTCCTCTCCCCCGGCTCCCGGTCCTCACCGATCGCCCTGGCCCTCGACCGCGAGCCCGCGATCGAGTTGACGGTCATCGTCGACGAGCGCAGCGCCGGCTTCGCGGCCCTCGGCGCGGCCCTCGGCACCGGGATGCCGGCCATCGTCGCCTGCACGAGCGGGTCGGCGACCGCCAACCTCCACCCCGCCGTGGTCGAGGCCGATCAGGCCGGCGTCCCGCTGATCGTCCTCACCTCCGACCGGCCGGCGGAGCTGCGCGGGATCGGAGCCGGTCAGACGATCGAGCAGATCGGCCTCTACGCGGGCGCGACGCGCTGGTTCAGCGAGGTCGGGACCCACGATGCCGACGACGACGGGCTCCTGCACATGCGGGCGACCGGGTGCCGGGCGGTGACCGAGGCCACGACGGGGCGCGGGCCCGTCCACCTCAACCTCGCCTGGCGCGACCCGCTCGGCCCCGACCCCGCCGGCGATGAGGTCACCTCCTCCGACCCGCTGGCGATCGACGGGCGCTCGGAGGGACGGCCGCTGACCACAGGGCTGAGCGGTCGTGATCCGGCGGAGCCGCTCGTCACAGCGCTCGCCGAGGCGGTCGGAAGAGCCGATCGCGGGATGATCGTCGCCGGCCGGCTGCCGGATCGCAACCTCGTCGCGGCCATCGCCTCGCTCGCCGAGCGAACCGGCTTTCCCGTCCTCGCGGATACGACGTCGCAGCTCCGCTTCGGGTCGCACGACCGCTCCGCCGTCGTGACCGCATACGACCTGATCGTCCGAACGGCGAACGGCGACCTCGTTCCCGACCTCGTGCTGCGGTTCGGCGATCTGCCGACCAGCAAGCCGCTTCGGTCCTGGCTGCGCGAGCACGCCGCCGATCAGATCGTGATCGACCCGCCGGGGCGCTGGAACGAGCCGAGCCGGATAGCCGGCGCCTTCGTGCGCTGCGACGCCGGCGCTCTCATCACCGGGGTGGTGCCGAAGCTCGGCGCCGCGCCGCCGCAGCCGTCGGCATGGCTGCGCGGCTGGACCGACGCCGAGCGGGCGGCACAGGATGCGATCGCCGCCGTCCTCGGCCGCGCCGGGCTCTCCGAGCCGGGCATCCAGCGATCGCTGGGCGGGCTCTACGGCGACGGCGAGCGGGTCCTGATCGGGTCGAGCATGCCGATCCGCGACGCCGAGGCGTTCGTCCCGGGCGGTTCAGCGGCGGTCACGATCCATTCGAACCGCGGCGCCAACGGCATCGACGGGCTCATCTCGACCGGGACCGGGATCGCGCTCGCCACCGACGCGCCGACCTGGATCGTCCTCGGCGACCTCGCCCTCGTGCACGACCTCGGCGGACTCGCCGCCGCCGCGGCCGTATCGACTCCGCTCAGGATCGTGGTCGTCGACAACGACGGCGGCGGCATCTTCGACTTCCTGCCGCAGGCGGATCAGGTCGGGGCAGATCGCTTCGCCGCGCTGTTCACGACCCCCTCGGCGCTCGACGTCGAGGCGGCCGCCGCGACCTTCGGCCTCGAGTACCGGCGAATCGAGGGCGAGTCGGATCTCGCCACCCTCGCGGACACCGGCCGCTTCCTCGCCCACGTTCCGGTCGACCGCGCCGGCAACGTCGCCCTCCATCGCGAGGCAGCCGCCGCCGTCGCGGCGGCGATCGGCTGAAACGCTCAGCCCGCCAGCAGCGGCAGCAGCGCGCCGAGCTTGATCTCGGTCTCGGCGAGCTCGGCGGCGGGATCGGAGTCGGCAACGATCCCCGCCCCGGCGTAGAGGTGGGCGGTTCGGTCGCGGAGCAGGGCCGAGCGCAGGGCGACGCAGAACTCGCCGTCCTCGACCGCGTCCATCCAGCCGACCGGGCCCGCGTACCAGCCCCGCTCGAGGCGCTCGAGCCCGGCGATCAGGCGCTCTCCCTCCTCGCCGCGCGGCTCCGCCCCGACCGCCGGGGTCGGATGGAGGATCTCGGCCAGCTCGAGGACCGAGCGGGACTCGGCGAGCTGCGCGTGGATCGGCGTCGCGAGGTGCTGGATGTTCGCCACCCGGATCACGACCGGCTCGGCCGCCCGCTCGACCCAGACGGCCACCGGGCCGAGCCGCCGCTCGATCCGTTTGGCGACGATCGCATGCTCGGAACGGTCCTTGGCGCTGTGCAGGAGCTGCTCGCCGAGGTGATCGTCGACCGCCGGGTCGGCGCTGCGACGGGCCGAGCCTGCCAACGCCACTGTCGCGGCGACGGCGCCGCTGCGGCGAACGAGGAGCTCGGGGCTGGCGCCGATGAACGCCGCCTCAGGCGTTCCGACGCAGAAGCAGAAGCAACTGCTGAAGGCGTCCCGGAGGGCGCCGAAGAGCGCCCCTGGAGAGTGCGCCGCAGGCGCCGTGACCTGAACCTCGCGAGCGAGGACGACCTTCTCGACGCTGCCGCCGCGGATCCTTTCGACAGCGGTCGCGACCGCTTCCTCGTAGCTCGCCGGAGTCCGCGCGGAGCGGACCTCGACCGGGCCGCCGGGAGCGGGATCGAGCGGCGGCAACGGCTGCTCGCGGAGCCCGGTCAGGCGCGCCTCGAGCCGGCTGCGGATCGCCGCGGGGTCGCTGCCCGGTCCGGCGACCGCGCAGACCGTGAGCAGGCTCCGGCCGCCGGTGCGGGCGATCAGCAGCTCCGGCATCGTCAGCAGCGCCGGCGGCAGCGATGCCCAGGCGCCGCCGTCGGAGGCGGCCGCCGAAAAGGACATCCCACCGACCCACAGCGGCCCCGCCCCCGCCGGCAGATCGCCGGGCTCGGCGGCGAGCCGGTCGCGCGTCAGCGCGGTCGTGTCGGCGCGGAGGTCGGTGAAGCGGGACGGACCCCGGGAGACGATGTCGAGCGCGCTGCCGAGCGTCGCGATCGCGAAGCCGTCCCGATCGGGCTCCTCCCAGCAGAACCAGCGATCGTCGGCGCGCCGCGACGCGAACGCGGCCGCGCAGGGATCGGCGACGTCGACTTCAGCGGTCGCGCTGACGAGCCGGCGCCCGCGACCGGAGGCGGCGCGCCCGGCGAGCCCCTCGACGGCGTCGAGGAGCGCCGCGGTCTCGACCGCCGGAGTCAGCTCTCCGGACGGGCGCGAGCGATCGCGACCTCGCCCGTCCGGGCCATCTCGATCAGCCCGTGCGGGCGCACCATCCGCTCGAACGAGTCGATCTTCTCGGTCGTGCCGGTGACCTCGACGGTGATCGAGCGGCGTGAGACATCGACGATGTGGGCGCGGAAGATCTGGGTGAACTCGATGATCTCGGCCCGGTTGTCGGCGGCGGCGTTGATCCGGAACAGGGCCATCTCGCGAGCGACCGCGGTTTCCGGGTCCATGTCGCGGATCTTGATCACGTTGACGAGCTTGTGGAGCTGCTTGGTGACCTGGTCGATCGGGTGGACGGCGCCATCGACCGTCAGCGTCACCCT
>DATMCB010000203.1:0-7696 GCA_035558835.1 Solirubrobacterales bacterium | reverse complement strand
GTCCACCAGCGCTAATCGACAGCTGGCCGGGTTTCCCTTAGTCGTGGGATCAGCCTGGCGGCTCGGCGCTGATCGACAGGGCGTGGATCGTCCCGTCGTCCATCCGCGGCTTGACCGCCGCGCGGACGAGGCGATGCTGGTCGATCCGCGAGAGCCCCTGGAACTGCGACGCGGTGACGATCGCCCGCAGGTGGTCGCCGCCGCCCTCGTCGACGACTTCGACCTCGGCGCCGGGCAGCGCCTCCGCGATCATCCGCTCGAGCTCGACGAGGTCAGCCATTCCGTTCCTTTCTCGCCGCCGCGAGCAACTCCTCGAAGGCGGTCAGCTTGATCCGCGGCCGGCCGGCCGCGGCGCCACGCTCCTGCTCGAGCGCGTCGATCTCCTGCCAGCCGTCGTACTCGATGAAGTCGACGCCGCGCTCGGCGAGCAGCGCCGGCAGCGCGTCCGCGCCGGCGTCCCGCTCCGGCAGCGTCCCGGCGGCGGCATCCTCGAGCAGCGTCTCGATCGTCTCCTGCGCGTCCTTCTTGTTGGTGCCGATCACGCCGGTCGGACCGCGCTTGATCCAGCCGACGACGTAATGGCCCGGGTGCGGCTTCGAGCCGTCGCCGGTCACGCGGCCGCGCTCGTTCGGGATCACCCCGGCTGCGGCGTCGTAGGGGACCCCGTCGATGCCGGTGCCGAGGTAGCCGATCGACCGCAGCACCATCCCGCATTCGATCGTCTCGGTCTCGTCCGTGGCCCGGGCTCGGACGGCCCCGGATTCGTCGACCTCGAGCCGGTTGACGGCGGCGACGATCCGTTCGACCCGGCCGTCGCCCTGGATCTCCAGCGGGGTTCGCAGGAACCGCAGCTCGACGCGCTTCGGTTTGCCGCCCGGCTCCCGCTCGGAGAACTCGGTGAAGCTCTCGAGGTTCTTGCGGTTGGTCGCATCGGCGGCGTCGGAGTCGAGGAAGGCCGCCGAGGTCTCGTCGGCGGCCACGGCGGCGCGGTCGACGAAGACGTCGGCGTCGGTGAGCTCGCCGAGCTCGCGGACCTCGGGGTTCGTGAACGCGGCCTGGGCGGGGCCGCGGCGGCCGAGGACCAGGACCTCGCGGACGCTCGAGCCGGCCAGCGCGTCGATCGCGTACGGAGCGGTGTCGGTGCACTCGAGCTCGGGGCGGGGGAGAAGGAGCATCCGGGCGACGTCAGCGGCGACGTTGCCGTTGCCGATCACGACGACGCGCTCGCAGCCGAGGTCGAACTCGCGGTCGGCGAAGTCGGGATGGCCGTTGTACCAGGCGACGAACTCGGTCGCGGCGTGCGAGCCCGGCAGGTCCTCGCCGGGGATGCCGAGCTTGCGGTCGGTGCCGGCGCCGTACGCCCAGACGACCGCGTGGTAGAGGCCGGCGAGCTCCTCGGCGCTGACGTCGCGGCCGACGGTGACGTGGCCGAAGAAGCGATAGGCGTCGTGCCCGGCGGTCTTCTCGTAGCGCTTGATGACGCTCTTGATCTTCGGATGGTCCGGGGCGACGCCGGCGCGGACGAGGCCGAACGGCGTCGGCAGGCGGTCGATCATGTCGACCTCGATCGCCATCTCGGGGTGGCCGAGCAGCGCCTCGGCGGCGTAGAAGCCCGCCGGTCCCGATCCGACGATCGCGACTCGCAGGGGCTCGCTCGGTTCGCCTGGGGTCATCGTGCGGGCGGTGATCAGGCGCCGACCGGCTCGAGCCGGGACGTCGCGGCGCCGTCGAGGGCGTCGAGGGCCTGGCCCACCGACATCGAGACGCAGGAGAAGATCGGGGTGTCGCGGAGCGTCCAGGAGCTCGACTCGGTCGTGCGGAGCTCCTGCACGAGGTCGAGGAAGTCGCTCGGCTCGTCGCACTCGAAGGAGACGACGAACTCCTGATCGTCGATCCCGAACGAGTAGGCCGTGTTGATCGTGATCTGCGGGTAGCGGCGACCGGTCTCGATGTGGTCGGTCATGATCCGGCGCCGCTCGTCGGCGGACAGCCGGTACCACTCGCGCTTCTTCTCCATCGGGTAGATGAAGGCGTAGCGGTGCTTCGAGGTGAGCAGCTCGGGCCGGGTCTGCGCGTCCGAGTAGGGGGAGGGCTTCGTCATCGCCAGGTACGAGTAGGGGATCGAGCCCCACTTGGCGAGGCCGCTCTGGGCGAGGACGACGTGGAAGGAGTGGATGTCACGGAGGTGCGGGCTCTGGGTGACGATCAGCAGGTCGGTGTCGCCGCGGGTGCCGACCGTGGAATAGGCGCGGAGCGGCCGATCGACCGCGTAGTCCTCGCAGGCGGCGAGCATCTCGCGTTTATCCTCCGCCCTCTGCTCGCCCTCGCGCCGTTGCCAGGCCGGGTCGATCTTGAGGAACGTGAACTTGATGAACGTCCGCTCGGCCATGGTCGCGATGCTAGCGCTCGCCTTCCTCGGGCTCCTGCCCGTCGCCGCGCCCGCCGCGGCCGCCGAGCCGCGGATCACGGTGGCGATGCTGCCCCCGGGGACCGACGTCGAGGAGATCGCTGCGGCCGTGCCGGGAATCGCGCCGGGCGTGATGAGCGCCGGGCTCGGTCGGGTGCCCGCCGGCCAGACCTACCTCGACATCGGCCAGGGCAACCGCATCTTCACGTCGCTCTACCCGGAGCCGCTGCCGCCGCTCTACGTCACCGGCAACCGCGTCCCCGGCGACCTATGGGAGCGGGTCGTCGTCCGCGCCGACGGGGCGCCGGCGGACATCGAGCCGGGCCTGCTGGCGACGACGCTCGAGGAGGCCGGGATCGCGATCTCCGCCCGCCCGCTCGCCGGCTCGCCGGCGTTGATCGCCGCCGACCGCCGCGGGCTGATCGAGCGCACCGGCTCGTGCCGGCCCGGGATCTGCCGGGGCGTCACGATCCTCGCCGCCCGGACGGATGCCCTGCGGCGACTGGCCGACCGGCTCCGTCCCGGCTCCGGGGATCTCCTGATCGCAATCGAGCGCCCGCCGCCCGAACGCGACCTGCTCGCGGTCGGCATCGCCGGCGACGGCTTCGACGGCAGGGCGCTCGCGTCCGACTCGACCCGGATGGACGGCTACGTACTCGCCACAGACCTGCTGCCGACGATCCTCGACCGCTACGGGATCGCCGTCCCCGGCGAAGCCGACGGCCAGCCGATCACCGCGACGGCCGGCGCCGCCGACGTCGCGTCGATCGTCGCGCGCGAGGCGCGGCTCGGCGAGGTTTCGAGCAGGCGCTGGGAGGTCCTCGCGATCAACTTCGTGATCTGGGTCGGGGCGCTGCTGGTGCTGACGCTCATCGACCGCCGCCTCGCCGGCCCGCTGTTCGGCGTCCTCGCGACGGCGATGGCGATCGTCCCGGCGATCCTCCTGCTCGCCGCCGCGGTGATGCCGAGCGAGCTCGTCGAGCGGTTGATGGTCGGGGCCGGCGCGCCGCTCCTCGCCGCCCTCGCGATCGCGGCGCTGTGGCCGCGGATCGGCAGGCGCGCCCCGCACGGTGCCTTCGCGGCCGCCGCCGCGATCTCGATCGTCGCCACCGCGATCGACGTCGTTATCGGCTCGCCGCTCACGGCGCTGTCGCTGCTCGGCCCGAACCCGGCCCTCGGCGTCCGCTTCTTCGGGATCGGCAACGAGCTCGAGGCCGCGGTCGGCGCGATGCTCCTCCTCGCCGTCGGCGCGGGAGTCACGGCGCTCGCGCCGCGCGACCCCCGCCGCGCGGTCGCGATCGCGGGGGCGGCGGTCACCGTCGTCGCGGTGCTCGCCTTCGCGCCCGGCCGCTTCGGAGCCGACGTCGGCGCCGCGATCACCTTCCCGGCCGGCGCCGCTGCGACGGTCGTCGTCGCCCTCCGGCTCGGGGTGCGGAAGGCGGCGCTGGTGATCGCGGCGCCGATCGCCGCCCTCGCAGCGCTCGTCGTCTTCGACATCGTGATCCCCGGCGACTCGCACCTGACCCGCTCGGTGCTGTCGGCGGGCGGCCTCGACGACCTCGGCGACGTCTTCGACCGCCGGATCACGCTGGCGGCCCGGAGCTTCCCGCGCTACCTCGGCTCGCCGTTCTTCATCGCCGCCCTCGCCGCGATCGCGGTCGCGATCGTGTTCCGCCGCCGGGTGATCTCGTGGTTCGCGGGCCGGCCGGCCGCGCTCGCCGGGACGGCGGGGGCCGTCACCGCCACGATCGTCGGCACGCTCGCCAACGATTCGGCGGCGCTGCTGCTGATGATCGGCACCGGCTATGTCGCCGCCTACTGCGGGCTGACCTGGGGCAGCCGCCAGGATCGACCGGCGGGTGACCGCAACAGCGGCTAACCTCCTCCTTCAAGATGCGAATCGCCCTGGTGACTCCCTACTCGTGGACATACGAGGGGGGCGTCAACCGGCATACCCAAGCGCTCGCCGAGCATCTGATCGGGAGGGGAAACGAAGTAAGGGTCCTCTCGCCTTGGGACCCGCCGGACCGCCTCAGTCGTACGCTCCACCGCGGCGCCGCCCCGCGCGTTCGCCCGCTGCCGGATTACCTGATCCCGCTCGGGCGCACGGTCGGGTTCGCGGCCAACGGCGCCGTCTCCAACCTCTCGGCGTTCCCGGACGCGATCGCGCGGATGCGCCGCGAGCTCCGCGACGGCCACTTCGACGTCGTCCACGTCCAGGAGCCTCCCGCCCCGACGCTCGGTTGGGACGCGACCGGCTTCCCGGGCGCTCCGGTCGTCGGCACCTTCCACGCCTACGGGCCGAAGGCGACCCCCCAGCGGATCGCGATCGGCCTCGGCGCCCGCCGCAGGTTCAACCAGCTCAGCGCCCGGATCGCGGTCTCCGAGGCCGCCGAATGGACGGGCCGCCGCTGGTACGGCGGCAACTACGAGATCATCCCCAACGGGGTCGACATCGAGCTCTCCGCCGAAGGTGAGGTCGATGGCGCCGATACCGCGGAGCTGCGGCTGCTGTTCGTCGGCCGGGCCGAGGAGCGGAAGGGCCTGCCGGTGCTGCTGCGCGCCTTCGAGGCACTGGTCGAGCACGTTCCCGCCCGGCTCGTGGTCGTCGGGACCGCTCCCGAGGACGTCGCCCGGAACCTCGCCGACCCCGAGGCGCTCGCCCACATCGACGCGCTCGGCGGCGTCTCCCGCGACCGCCTCTGGGAGGAGCTCGCCGCCGCCGACGTGCTCTGTGCGCCGTCGCTCTCCGGCGAGAGCTTCGGGATGGTCCTGACCGAGGCCTTCGCCTCCGGGACGCCGGTCGTCGCCTCCGAGATCGCCGGCTACTCCGACGTCGTCGAGCACGGCGTCGACGGCGTCCTGATCCCGCCCGGCGATCCCCAGCGCCTCGCCGAGGAGCTGCTTCGCCTCCACGTCGAGCCGCACCGCCGCGCCGCGATGGGCGCGGCCGCTCGGGAGAGCGCCGAACGGTTCGCCTGGCCACGGATCGCCGCCCGGGTCGAACGCGTCTACGAGCGGGCGATCGATCTCCCGCAGCCGGTCGACCGGCTGACACGGGTCGCCCAGCGCTACGGCTTCGCCCCCGCCGACGGGCTGCCGCGGGTGCCGGCGATGCGGATCCCATCGCCGGAGCCGATCCCGGTCGACACGACCTCGCGCCGCCGCCGGATCGCCCGCCGGATCGGCGTCGGGGCCGGAGCCGCGGTGGGCATCGGGCTGACGTTCCTGGCGGCGCGGCGGATCGGCTTCGACTCGGTCGTCGAAAGCGCCGTCCGATCCGACTTCGCCTGGGTGCTGATCGCGACGGCCTTCATGTGCCTGTCGATGTTCTTCCGCGCCGGCGCCTGGTTCCAGGCGGCCCGCTCGGCGCTCCCGGTCGCGACGCTGCGCCGCCGCGACTTCACCTCGGCGACGATGATCGGGGTGCTGATGTCGGCGACGCTGCCGGCTCGGGTCGGCGAGCCCGCGAGGGCGATGATCATCGCCCGCCGGATCGGCCGGTTCCGCGAGACGTTCCCGATCCTGCTCGGCACCCTGGTCACGCAGACCGTCTTCAACATCGTCGCCCTGATCCTGCTCGGCGTCGTCATCGTCAGCTCGACCGATCTCTTCCACCGGACCTCCGAGCACCTGTTCCTCGTCAGCCTCGCGCCGGCGATCCTGCTCATCGCGGTCGTCGCCGCGCCGGCGCTGGTCCGCCGCAACGGCACCGGACGGGTCGCCCGCCTCGCCGCGATGCTGCGCGATGGGCTCGTCCGCGTCCGCACCGGCCTCGCCGTCTTCCGCGACCCGCGCCGGGCGCCGCTGGCCGCGACGATGCAGCTCCTCGCCTGGGCGATCCAGGTCGCCGCCTGTTACGCCCTCGCGGTCGCGATGGGACTCGACGGCGCGATCGGGGTCGGCGGCGCCGCCGCGGTCCTGTTCGCCGTCAACGTCACCGCGGTCGTCCCGGCGACGCCATCGAACATCGGAGTCTTCCAGCTCGCCGTGATCAGCGTCCTCGCGACCGGCTACGGCGTCGCCGCCGCCGACGCGCTCGCCTACGGCGTGATCCTCCAGGCCGTCGAGATCGCAACCGCCGTCGCGCTCGGCGTCCCGGCCCTCGTCCGCGAGGGCATGAGCTGGTCCGACGTCCGCCTGCGGGCGATCAGCGCCGCTCCGGTCCGCCTCCGCCCGATCGCCGAGTCGGACGAGCGGATCCGCACCTAGATACGGCCGGCACTTGGCGCCCGTCGCTATCCTTGATGACTCGACCATCAAGAGCGGCTGAGGGACCCGGACCTCGGAAGCCGCCGCAACCGGCGCCGCCAGAGGATCGGCGAAGCACGGTGCGACAGCCGGGATCGATGGAGGTACCTCCCGAATGAGCCAACCGGAACGCGACATCCTCGCCGCCGCGCGTGAGCGGATCATCGTCTACGACGGCGGCATGGGGGCGACGCTGGAGCGCTTCGATCTCTCCAGCGAGGACTACGGGGGGCTGCAGGGCAAGTGCCACGAGGCGCTCGTGCTCCATCGTCCCGACGTGATCGCCGGGGTCCACGAGGCGATGCTCGCCGCCGGCGCCGAGGTCGTCGAAACCGATTCCTTCCAGGGCTCGCGGCTGAAGCTGGACGAGTGGGGGCTCGGCGAGCGGACCGTCGAGATCAATCGCCGTGCCGCCGAGATCGCCCGCGAGGCGGCCGGGCCGGAGCGGTTCGTCGCCGGCTCGATCGGCCCGACCGGGTTCCTGCCGGCCAGCGACGACCCGACGCTCGGGGACATCACATTCGCGCGGCTCGCCGAGGTCTTCGACGAGCAGGCGGGGGCGCTCGTCGAGGGCGGGGCGGACCTGATCATCATCGAGACGGCGCAGGACATCCTCGAGGTGCGGGCGGCGATCGTCGGCACCCGGGCGGCGTTCGAGCGGGTCGGCCGCGCGGTGCCGATCCAGGTCTCGGTCTCGCTGCTGCCGAACGGCGGCAAGATGCTGCTCGGCACCGACATCCAGGCGGTGCTCACCACGCTGACCGCCCTCGACGTGGACGTGATCGGGCTGAACTGCTCGACCGGTCCGGAGGACATGCGCGACGCGATCCGCTACCTCGGCGAGAACGCGAGCGTGCCCGTCCACTGCATCCCGAACGCCGGGCTGCCGCTGCAGGGGCCGGACGGCGAGACCATCTTCCCCGAGGAGCCCGACCCGCTGGCGAACGTCCTCCAGGAGTTCGTGGAGCGCTACGGCATCTCCATCGTGGGCGGCTGCTGCGGCACCACGCCCGACCACATCGCCGCGATCGTGGACCG
>DATMCB010000202.1:0-10131 GCA_035558835.1 Solirubrobacterales bacterium | reverse complement strand
CTACGGATGGCGCTTCCCTGCCGGCGACGAGCTGCGGGTCGGGGTCGGCAGCTTCGATCACCACCACCACGTCAAGGACCCCACCGTCGAGCTCGCCGAGCGCCTCGACCTCCCCGCCGAGCACTACCAGGGCAACTGGATCCCGCACAGGCTCCGCGTCGGCGTCGATCGCGACGTCTTCTTCTGCGGCGACTCGGCCGGCCACTGCCTGCCGGTCACCGCCGAGGGGATCCGCCCAGCCTTCTACTTCGGGATCGCCTGCGGGCGCGAGATCCGCTCCGTGATCGAGCGGCGCTCGAGCCGCGACGCGGCGCTGACCCGCTACGGCGCCTTCAACGACTCGCACCGCCGGAAGTACGAGTGGATGCTGAAGGTGCAGAGGCTGGTCCCGAAGGTGCCGCCACGGATCCTCGGCCCGGCGCTGCGGGGAATGAGCACCGACGCATTCGTGCGCTGGGCGTTCGACCACTACCTGAACATCTGCGCCCCGGGCATCGCTGCCGTCAGCGAGCCGAGCGCCGAGCCCGTCGCCGCCTAGATGATCGATTCCGAGCCCCCGCGTGCGCGGGGGGCCGCCGGACCAAGCAGATCGAGGACGCAGGAGGCGAAGCGGCCTGAAAGGCCGTGAGCCGACGAGGACGATGAGATGCGCAGCGTCCGGTGGTTCATCCGCGTGCGTGGGGGTTCGGGATCGGGCATCTAGCACCGTCAGGCGACGACGAGGACCGTCCCCGCGATCAGCAATCCGACCGCGGCGAGGCGCAACGGCGTCAGCGGTCGCTCCTCGAGGCCGAGCGCGCCCGCCCGGTCGAGCGCCACCGATGCCGCGAGCTGGCCGGTGATCGTCGTCGCCGCGATCCCGCCGGCGCCGACCGTCCGCACGAGCAGCACCGACGCGGCCACGTAGACGGCGCCGATCAGTCCTCCGAGCAGGTAGCGACGCGGCACCCGGCGGGCGGCCCCGACCCCGGGCAGGCCGCGAACGGCGACTACTGCCACGGCGAGGACCACAGAGCCGACGACGAAGTTGACGAGCGCTGCCTCGAGGCCGCCGATCGCATCGCCGAGACCGGCGTTGATCGGCGCCTGGGCCGCCAGCGCGAGGCCGGCGAGGACGATCAGCCCGGCGGCGAGGCGGTGTCCGGTCCCGCCCTCTGCGTCGCGATCCCGGCGGCGAAGGATCAGCGCGGTGCCGGCCAGGAGCAGGACGGCGCCTCCGATTCGCAGCGCCGAGGCCGGCTCGACGTCGAGGCCGAGCCAACCGCGAGCATCGAGGATGATCGAGCCGACCATCTGGCCGGTGATCGTCGCCGCCGCCACGCCCCCGGCTCCGACGACCGGCACCGCGGCGAGCGCGGTGAGGACGAACGCGGCGCCGATGATCCCGCCCGTGAACTGCCATGCCTCCGCCTCGCCGATGTCGGCGAAGCCGCCGGCCCCGCCGCTGACGAGGACGGCAACGGCAAGGCCGACGATCCCGACGAGGAAGCTGACTAGCGCTGCCGGGACCCTCCCGGTCGTCACCGCGAGCCGGGCGTTGACCGGTGCCTGGAGCGCGAACTGGGCGCTGACGGCGAGCATGATCAGGACTGCCGGCGCGACGCTCACGCCGACAATTCAACCGCGCGGCGGCTCCCGCCGCCGGCGCTCAGTCGACGAGGCGCCGCTCCGCCGCCCAGCGGGTCAGCTCGTGGCGGTTCGAGAGCTGCAGCTTGCGAAGGACGGCGCTGACGTGGGCCTCGACCGTGCGCGGCGAGATGTCGAGCCGCTGCGCGACCTCCTTGTACATGTAGCCGCGGGCGATCATCCGCAGCACCTCGCGCTCGCGCATCGTCAGCTGATCGAGGTCGGGATCGACCTCGGCCTCGGGGACGGTGCCGGCGAAGGCGTCGAGGACGAAGCCGGCGAGCCGCGGCGAGAAGACGGCGTCGCCGTCGCGGACCCGCTCGATCGCCGCCGCCAGCTCCTCGCCGGAGATCGACTTGGTGACGTACCCGCGCGCGCCGGCACGGACGACCGCGATCACGTCCTCGGCGGCATCGGAGACCGACAGGGCGAGGAACCGCTGCCCCGGATCGACGGCGCCGACGCCGCGGATCACCTCGACCCCGCCGCCGCCGGGCATGTGGACGTCGAGGAGGACGACGTCGGGACGGGTCGCCCCGATCACGCGGACCGCCTCCTCGACCGAGCCGGCCTCGCCGACGACTTCGACCAGCCCCTCGACCTCGGAGCGAACCCCGCTCCGGAACAACGCGTGGTCGTCGACGATGACGATCGAAGCGGGATCGCTCATCGGGCGTCCCTCGCGATCGAGAGCACGACCTCGGTTCCGGAGCCGGGCACGGAGACGATCGTCGCAGTCCCGCCGTGCCGCTGCATGCGACCCACGATCGACTCGCGCACCCCGCGGCGGTCCTCCGGCAACCGGTCGGGATCGAAGCCGGGGCCGCGGTCGCGCACGAACGCCTCGATCTGCTCCGGCCAGACCTCCGCATAGACCGAGACCGGACCGGCGTCGGCGGCGAACTTGGCGGCGTTGGTCAGCGCCTCGCGGGTCGCGGCGACGAGCGCCGCCGCCGGCTCGTCGAGGTCGGCGTCGCCGACGGCGACGACGTCGACCGTGATCCGGTAGGCATCCTCGACCTCCTCAGCGGCGGCCCGGAGGGCGGCGGCGAACCGGTCCTCGCCGGCCTCACCCCCGGCCGCGAGCCACGCCCGCAGCTCGCGCTGCTGGCGCCGCGTCAGCGCCGCCACCTCGCGCGGGTCGTCGGCGCGCATCTGCATCAGCGTCAACGTCTGCAGGACCGAGTCGTGCAGGTGCGCCGCCATCTCCGCCCGCTCCTGCGAGCGGACCCGCTCGGCCCGCTCGGCGGCGAGGCTGCGTCCGAGACGCCAGATGAACGGGGCGAGGATCAGCGCCAGGGCGAAGATCGCGACGATCGCCGTGAACGCCGCGTCGCGGGCCGCTCCGAGCGCGTCGACCTGGGAGAGGAACAGGAGCGCCGCGCCGACGACCAGCGCGACCCCGAATCCACCCCGGTAGAGGTCGCGGAGCCGGCTCGCGGGGGTCAGGGCCGCCGCCGGAGCGGACTGGTCGGACGGCGCCCGCTCCGCGCGCGGCGCCACCGGCCCGGCCGCCGCGGTGGCGTCGGCGCGCCGCGACTGCGCCCAGAGCAGCGTCGCGCCGGCGACGGCGAGGACGAGCGGCCAGACGACCGCGTCGCTCCACCAGAGGCCGAGCTCGCGGAAGACGAGCAGCCCGGAGGTGGTCAGTAGGCCGACGCCGAGCCCGAGCTGCCAGCCGCGCCTCCGGCCGGGGACCGGGGCGGGCGCGGCGCGGCCGCCGGACTGCGCGGCCGGGATCAGCAGCCAGCCGACCGCGTAAGCGGCGAGCAGGAGCCCGCCGGTGACGACGACCCCGACCAGGAACAGGACCCGGACAAGCCGGACGTCCCAGCCGAGCTGGGCGGCGATGCCGGCCAGGACCCCGCCGACGATGCCGGCCGCCGGATCGCGGCGCAGCGGGCGCTCGCGACGATCCGGCGGCTGCGAACGCGGCGCCGGGGACGCGCCGGTCTCAGCCATCGTCGTCCTCGGGGCCGAGCCCGGCGGCGACGAGGGCGGCGCCGGCGGCGGCGCAGAACGCCGCCGCGACGATGCCGGGAGCGAGCGCGATCAGGTCGAGCTGGTCGAGGCAGAGCAGGCCCCCGAAGAGGGCGAAGGCGATGCCTGCAACCAGCGAGACCCGATCGACGCCGCCCGGGCTCACCGCGCGCAGGCCTTCGTGTTGGCGGCCCGCATCGCCGCGTCGTTGCCGTAGTCGCCCCCGTCCCAGCCGTGGTCCCACTGCCGGTTCGGGTTCGAGATGTCGGCGTTGTCGTCGTTGACGACGGTGATCTGGCCGAGGTCGACGTCGGCGTTCAGCCGCAGCATCGGCCTGCCGATCCCGCCGTCGCCGCTCGTCAGGTCGACGTCGGCGCCGTCGGCCTGCTGGCCGGCGACGACGAGGTCGCCGGCGCCGGCATGGGCATCGGCGGCGACGCAGACATCGGAAGGGACCGCGACCACGAGCTGGCCGGCGCCGACCCTGGCGCTGACATCGAGCACCTGCTGCGGCGACCAATCGATCCCGCGCAGGTCAACGGCGAGCCGGCCGATGCCGAGCTCGTAGCCGCCGTCGGGGATCGCCGCGGCGGTCTGCGGCCGGTACTCGCGATCGCCGATCCCGCCGGTCAGGTCGAGATCGGACGCGGCGGCGACGCCGACGCCGATCGACAGTGCCACCGCCGGGACGATCAGCCAGCGGGCCCCGCCGCGAAACGAGAGCACCGCGAGGGCGACCCCGATCAGGACGACGACCGCCGCCACCGGCACCCCGAAGCCGAGGCCGGTCACGAAGGCGCCGGCGCCGACGAGCACGCCGAAGCCGCAGAAGACGGCGATGGCGATGGCGATCACCCCGAGGACCCGCGCGACATCGCGGCCGCGACCACCCTCGACCGGCTGGCCGGTGCCGTCGTCGGAGGGCACGAACAGTGCCACCGCGAGGTAGGCGAGGATCCCGAGTCCGCCGAACAGCACCGAGACGGCGAAGGCGATCCGGATGATCACCGGGTCGATGTCGAAGTAGCGGCCGAGCCCGCCGGCGACGCCGGCGATGATCCGGTCGTCGCGGCTGCGCAGGAACCGCCGCGGCGACGGATCGACCGCCGGTGCCGGGGTCGTCGGGACCTCGTCGGCGGCGGGCTCCTCGCGATCGCCGGGGCTTCGGTCCCTGTCGTCTCGTTCGTTCATTTCAGGCCTCCTGGTTCGGATGGATCGGACTCCACCCAGGCTGACCGTGCCGGTCCCCTCCGTCTATACGGGATGTCCCGTAGCGGTCCCGCGTCGATCCCGGGGTCGCAACGCCGCTTTCCCGGACTACTTGGCGCTGAGCCAGTCAGGGCCGACGCCGATGTCGACTGCGAGTGCCGGCTCGAGCGGGAAGGCATCGACCATCTCGCGCCGGGCGAGGCCGGAGACGGCGTCGGTCTCCGCGGCCGGCCCCTCGAAGAGGAGCTCGTCGTGGATCTGGAGGATCAGCTTCGACGCCAGGCCCTCCGCCTCGAGGGCGCGGCTCGAGTTGATCATCGCCAGCTTGATGATGTCGGCCGCGGTCCCCTGGATGACCGTGTTGACGGCGAGCCGCTCGCCGAGCGTCCGCGTCTGCCAGTTCCGCGACCGCAGCTCCGGGATCAGCCGGCGCCGCCCCATCAGCGTCCGCACGCACCCTTCCTCGCGGGCCGACTCGATCGTCTCGTCGATGAATCGCTTGACGCCGGCGAAGCGCTCGAAGTAGCGGTCGATGTAGGTCGCCGCCTCCTCCTGCGGAATCGAGAGGCGGTCGGCGAGCCCGTAGGCGGAGAGCCCGTATGCGATCCCGTAGTTGACCATTTTCGCCTTCGAGCGCTCGCCGGGGCTGATCGCATCGGGGTCGGCGCCGATGATCCCGGCGGCGGTCGCCGAGTGCACGTCCTCGCCGGTGGCGAAGATCTCGCGCAGGGCCTCGTCCCCGGAGACATGCGCGAGCACCCGCAGCTCGACCTGGTTGTAATCGCAGGAGACCAGCTCGTCGCCCTCCTCGGCGACGAAGCAGCCGCGGATCGGCCGCCCGAGGTCGGAGCGGATCGGGATGTTCTGGAGGTTCGGATTCGTGCTCGACAGCCGCCCGGTCGCGGCGCGGACCTGGCTGAAGGTCGTGTGGATGCGACCGTCCTCGGGGTCGATCAGCTCCGGGAGCGAGTCGAGATAGGTGTTGGTGAGCTTCGTGACCTCGCGCCAGCGCTCGACCTTGGGGACGATCTCGTGCTCGTCGCGGATCTGCGAGAGGACCCGTGCATCGGTCGAGTAGCCGGTCTTGCCGCGGCGCTTGCGGCTCAGCTTCAGGTCGTCGAAGAGCACCTCGCCGAGCTGCTGCGGAGAGCCGATCGTGAACTCGCGCCCGGCCAGCGCCCAGATCTCCGCCTGCAGCGAGTCGGCCTGACCGGCGAGCTGCTCGCTGATCGCGGCGAGCTTGGCGGTGTCGAGCTTGACCCCGGCGCGCTCCATGCCGGCGAGGACCTCGACGAGCGGCATCTCGACCTCGCTCATCACCCGCTCGAGGCCGAGGTCGGCGAGCTTCGGGCGCTGCCGGGCGGTGAGCTCCCAGGTGAGGCGGGCGGTGGCCGCCGGATCGCCGCCCGGTTCCTCCTCCTCGCCGAGCGAGAGCTGACCGTCATCGGCGGTCTCGGCGCCGGCGCCGGCCACCGAGATCCCCTCGTCGGCGGCGAGCTCGTCGAGCTCGTAGGTCCGCCGGGCGGGATCGATCAGATAGGCGGCGACCATCGAGTCGTGGGCGAGGTCGAGCGAGCCGGCGGCGAGGTCGGCGAGGAGCCCGCGCGGCGAGTGCCCGGCCATCGACTTGAAGTCATGGGCGACGAGCGGATGGCCGGCGAGCGCGGCGACGAGGTCGGCCGGTTCCGGCAGCTCGCCGGCGACGAGGCGTCCGCCGTCGTAGCCGCCCCAGCGCCCGGCGGCGATCGCAAGCGCGATCTCGCCGTCGCCGAGGTCAGCGATCGTCCCCTCGGTCGCATCGACGTCGATCAGGTCGTCGGCGGGCCGGTCGGGCACGTCGCCCTCCCAGTCGTCCTCGAGCCGCTGGATCACCTGGCGGAGCTCGAACTCGGCAGCGGTCTCGCGGAGCTGCGAGAGGTCGGGCCCGCGCTCCATCAACGCCGGGAGGTCGAGCTCGACGTCGATGTCGGTGTGCATCGTCGCGAGCTGCTTGGAGATCCGCGCGTCCTCGCCGTGCTCGGTCAGGTTCTGCTTCCGCTTCGGTCCCGAGATCGACTCGATGTTGTCGAGGACGCCCTCGAGCGACCCGAACTCCTGGAGGAGCTGCGACGCGGTCTTCTCGCCGATCCCGGGGACGCCGGGGATGTTGTCGGACGTGTCGCCCTTGAGGCCGATCAGATCGGGGACGAGCTCCGGCGCGACCCCGTAGCGCTCGATCACGCCTTCGCGGTCGTAGATCTTCGTGTCGGTTACGCCGCGCGAGGTCGACATCACCCGGACACCGTCGCCGACGAGCTGGTAGGCGTCGCGGTCGCCGGTGACGACCATCACCGGGATCCCTCCCGCCCGCGCCTTGTGGGTCATCGAGGCGATCACGTCGTCCGCCTCCCACCCCTCGACCCGGACGTTCGCGAATCCGAAGGCCTCCGAGAGCGGGGCGAGGTGGGGCCACTGCTCCTTGAGCAGGTCCGGCCGGGACTTGCGCTGCGCCTTGTAGGGCTCGTAGACCTTCTCGCGCCCGGACCAGCCGGCGTCCCAGGCGACGACGACGGCGCGGGGCCGGAAGTCGGTGAGGACCTTGACCATCATCGCCGCGAACCCGTAGATCGCGTTGGTCGGCCTGCCGTCCGAGGTCGCGATCGACTCGGGGAGCGCGAAGAACGCCCGGTAGGCGAGGCTGTTTCCGTCGATCAGGAAGAGATCGCCGCTGCCGTCGCTCTGATCGTCGTTGCCGGGCATCGCCGCGGATCATAGGCGCGGCCGATCTGCTTCGATCGATGCCGATGAAGTGGAAGCGGGGAGCCAAGAGCCGTGACGTGATCGACGTCCGCGGCGCCTCGGGAGGCTCGTCGGGAGGCGGTGGCGGGCTGCCGATCCCGGGCGGGCTCGGAGGGATCGGCGGGGGCGCCGGGCTGATCGTCGTGATCGTCATCGTCGCCATCAACGTGCTCGGCGGCGGCAGCGGTGGAACCGGATTCGATCTGCCCGGCCTCGGCGGCGCCACCGCGCCGGGCGCCAACGACCCGCAGCCACTGCCGCCCGGCGAGGACCCCCAGGCCGAGCTGAAGGACTTCTCGGCGTACGTGTTCGACGACGCCCAGGACGTCTGGGAGAGCACTTTCGACCGCAGCGGCGACGCGTACGACACCGCCAAGCTCGTCCTCTACTCGGGGGCGGTCCGCACCGACGGCTGCGGCGGTGCGACCTCGGCGGTCGGGCCGTTCTACTGCCCCGCCGACGAGCGGGTCTACCTCGACCTCAGCTTCTACGGGGAGATGCGGCGCCAACTCGGCGCATCGGGCGACTTCGCGTGGGCCTACGTGATCGCCCACGAAATGGGCCATCACGTCCAGCGGATGACCGGTACGAGCGACGCCGTCGAGCGGCTGAGCCGCTCTGAGCCCGCCGATGCGAACGAGCTCTCCGTCCGCCAGGAGCTCCAGGCCGACTGCTACGCGGGCGTCTGGGCGGCCACCGTCTACGCCGAGGGTGCGCTCGAGCCCGGCGACCTCGACGAGGCGTTCAACGCCGCCGAGGCCGTCGGCGACGACCGCCTCCAGAGGCAGGCGACCGGCAGCGTCGACCCGGACAGCTTCACCCACGGCACCTCCGAGCAGCGACGGACATGGTTCGAGCGCGGTTACCGCTCCGGCGACCCCGGCGACTGCGACACGTTCGCCGCAGAGACGCTGTAGGAGGCAGCTACTCCGGGAACATCCGGTAGACGCGGTTTCGGACCGTGTCCATCGTCTCCGGGCTGAGCCTGTCCACGGTCGAGAGGATGTGTGCGAACGGCGGGGCGACGCGGCGCGGGCGACCGGAGATCGCCTCGGCGACGAGCCGGCCGGCCTCGTCGGGGTTGAGCGCCGGGATCCCCTCGTACTGCTTGGTCGGCGAGATCATCGGCGTCCGCACGAGCGGCATCGAGATCGTCGTGAAGCGGACGCCATCGTCGAGCGCCTCGGCCTGGACCGCATCCGAGAACGCCTCGAGCGCCGCCTTCGACGCGATGTAGCCGGAGAACCGGGGCGTGCGCATCTGCACTCCGGCGGTTGAGACGTTGACGATCTGGCCGTGCCGCTGCTCGCGCATGGCCGGCAGCAGACGGAGGATCAACTTGATCGCGGCGAAGTAGTTGAGCTGCATCGTCCGCTGGAAGTCGTGAAAGCGCTCCGACGACTGGTCGACCGAGCGCCGGATCGAGCGACCGGCGTTGTTGACGAGGACGTCGACCGCCCCGTGGTCGGCGAGGACGCGGTCGCAGAGCGCGTCGATCGCGTCGAGGTCGGTGAGATCGCAGGCGTACGGCTGGGCGCTTCCCGGGCCACCCGCGACGCCGATCTCGCCGATCTCGGCGGCGATCCGCTCCAGCTTCTCGGCGCTGCGGGCGACGAGCAGGACCGTCGCCCCGCCGGCGGCGAGGCGACGAGCGGTCGCCTCGCCGATCCCGGACGAGGCACCGGTGACGAGGACGACCAGGCCATGCAGGTCCTCGTCGCCGGCTCCGAGCGCGCCGGCGATCGCCCCGGGCGCGGCATGGCGAAACCCGCCGCCGCCGCCGATCGGCTTGCTCGTGACGCGGAACAGGGCTCGCGCCGGGCCCCGCGCGGAGCGGCCCAGCCGTGCGATGAATGGGTTCACGTCGGCCAGTCTCTCAGGATGCGTGCCCGCCCCCGCCTGCTCCTATGATCCACCCGCACCATGAGTCCCGTCAGCGCCCAGTTCTCCGTCACGGTCCGCGTCGAGCTCGATGCCCGCAACGAGCCGCTCGGCCGGCTCACGGCCGCGATCGCCGAGTCCGGAGGCGGCCTGCAGAGCGTCGACCTCGTCCCCGGCGCCGGCGCCGAGGGCAAGCGGGTCCGCGAGTTCACCATCGACGCCCGTGGCCCCGAGCACTGGGAGCAGATCCTCCGCTCGATCGGCTCGATCCGCGGCGCCCGGGTCATCGACTACACGGACCGCACGTTCGAGATGCACCGTGGCGGCAAGATCGAGCAGCACAACAAGTACCCACTGAAGACCCGCGACGACCTCTCGATGGCCTACACCCCGGGGGTCGCGCGCGTCTGCACCGAGATCGCCGGCGACCGTGCCAAGGCGTTCGAGTACACGATCAAGAAGAACACCGTCGCGGTCGTCACCGACGGCAGCGCCGTCCTCGGCCTCGGCGACATCGGCCCCGAGGCGGCGATGCCGGTCATGGAGGGCAAGGCGATGCTCTTCAAGGAGTTCGCCGCCGTCGACGCGTTCCCCATTTGCCTGAGCACGAAGGACCCCGACGAGATCGTCGAGACCGTCAAGCGCATCGCCCCGGGC
>DATMCB010000201.1:0-2573 GCA_035558835.1 Solirubrobacterales bacterium | reverse complement strand
ACGGCGAGCCGATCCACGGCTCGCGGGCGATCTTCGCGAAGCTCGAGGAGATCGCGCCCGATCCGCCGCTCTACCCGGATCCGATCGCCGCCGCCGTCCACGAGGCGGACCGCTGGGGCGACGAGGAGCTTCAGGACCTCGGACGGTCGCTGCCCTGGGGCGCCCTCCACTTCCGGCCGGAGGCGTTCGGCACATTCGCCGGCGGCGAGACCCTCGATCCCGCCGGCACCGACTACGCGATCCGCTTCATCCGCGCGACCTGGAAGTACCACGGACTCAGCGCCGCGCTGCTCGCCGAGCATCTCGCCGGGCTCCCGGCGAAGCTCGATCACGTCGAGGAGCTCGCTTCGGCCGGCGTCGTCGGCGGCGACGCGGCGAACGCCGCCGACCTGCAGATCGGCTCGACGATCCGGGTGTTGCTGACGCTTGGCGACCTCGAGCCGCTGCTGGCCGGGAGCGCCGGCGAGCGGATCGCCCGCCGCTGGTTCCCTGAATTCCCCGGCCGCGTCCCGGCCGGGGCGTTCCCGGCCGGCTGGGTGCCGTCGCTCAGCTAGGCGTTCGCTGTCGCGGACTGCTCACCGGCTTCAGGTTCGCCTCGACCTGAGGGCGCAGGTGCTCGTAGTCGGGCGGTAGCGAGAGCTTCTCGCCGAGATGCTCGAGCGGCTCGTCGACGTCGAAGCCGGGACCGAGGGTAGCGATCTCGAAGAGGACGCCGCTCGGCTCGCGGAAGTAGATCGACTTGAAGTAGAAGCGGTCGATCACCGGCGTCGGCCGGCCGCCGCCGCGAACGATCTTCTCGCGCCACCGCTCGTGCTCCTCGGGCGTCGACGCCCAGGCGACGTGGTGGACGGTCCCCGCGCCCTGCATGCCGCGCTCGTCCGGCGGCGCCTCGTAGTGGATCCAGCCGCCGCGGTGGGCGCCGCGCGCCTCCCAGCTGCCGCCGCCGTCGCCACTGAACCCGAGCTCGCCGAGCAGCCCTTCGCTCGCCTCCGGCACGGAGGCGTAGGCGCGGACGGCATCGAAGCCCTGCAGCGCGTTCTCGGGCGGGATCTCGGGATGCTCGGCGCTGAGCGGCTCGTCGCCGACGTCGCTGGGCCGCAGCTCGTGGCCGAGCCCTTCGGGGTCGGCGAAACGGAGCACGTCGTCGTCGCGCTCGGTGCCGATCCCGTTGGCGGCGAGGCGCTCCTCCCAGAAGTCGAGGGCGTCCGGCGAGCCGACCCGCCAGACGATCGTGTGGACCATGCCGGCCCCGGCCCGCCCGCGCGGAGCGCCGGGGAACTCGAAGAAGGTGATGTCGGAGCCGGCCCGGCCCTGCTCGTCGGCGAAGAACAGGTGATAGACGGTCGGGTCGTCCTGGTTGACGGTCTTCTTGACCAGCCGCAGGCCGAGCACGCCGGCGTAGAAGTCGATGTTGTCCTGGGCGTCGGCGGTGATCGCGGTGATGTGGTGGATGCCTTCGAGCTTCATCGTCGATCTCCAATCTGGGTCGGGGGACAAGCGTAGCCCCAGGCCTTTCCAATTATGGTTGCAGTGTCAACGATCTCCGGATATCATGGGTCCATGGCGTCATCGACCACAAGCCCCGCCACCGCCACCAGGCGCGACTCGCGGCAGCTCGAAGGCCACGAGCTCGCCGCCTGGAAGGGGATGCTGTTCGCCTACCGGAACATGACGACGGCGATCGATGCGGAGCTCGAGCGCGAGCACGGCCTGTCGCTGAGCTCCTACGAGGTCCTGCTGCTGCTCTCGCGGGAGCCCGACCGCGGAATGCGGATGGGCGCGCTGGCCGATGAGCTCCTGCTGAGCCGCAGCGGGCTGACCCGTCTCGTCGATCGGATGGTCGCGCGCGACCTCGTCGAGCGCCACACCTGCCCCGACGACCGTCGCGGCACCTACGCGCGCCTGACCGGAACCGGGATGAAGAAGTTCCGAGAGGCCAGGCCGACGAACCTGGCGGCGATCCGCGAGCAGTTCGTCAGCAAGCTCGACGAGGGCGATCTCGAGCTCCTCGAGAGCATCTGGGCGAAGCTCGACGGCGCGGACGCGGAGCCCGAAGACACGGCCTGTTAGACATAGACGGTGGCCAACCGACTCGCCGGCGAAACCTCTCCCTACCTCCTCCAGCACAAGGACAACCCGGTCGACTGGCTCCCCTGGGGCGAGGAGGCGACCCGCCTCGCGCATGAGCGCGACGTGCCGATCCTGCTCTCGATCGGCTACTCGGCCTGTCACTGGTGCCACGTGATGGAGCGCGAGTCGTTCACCGACCGGGAGACGGCGGCCTACATGAACGCGAACTTCGTGCCGGTCAAGGTCGATCGCGAGGAACGCCCCGACGTCGACGCGATCTACATGGAGGCCCTGCAGGGGATGACCGGAGGCGGCGGCTGGCCGCTGACCGCGTTCTGCGACCCCGACGGCGTCCCGTTCCACTGCGGGACCTACTTCCCGCCCGAGTCCCGCGGCGGGATGCCGAGCTTCCGCAGCGTCATGGAGGCCGTCGCCGCCGCCTGGACGAGCCAGCGCGATCAGATCGGTGCGGCCGCGCCGCGGACCCGCGAGCAGCTCGGCGC
>DATMCB010000200.1:0-11623 GCA_035558835.1 Solirubrobacterales bacterium | reverse complement strand
CGGGGCCGAGGGTGGCCTCGCCGACCGTCCGCGGCGGGACCGTGCCGGCCGAATGTCCCTCGGAGTAGTCCCAGGTCAGGTAGTCGTCCACCTTCGGGTCGGACGCCGATGCCTCGTAGACGCCGAGCCAATCCCAGCGATTCGCGGGCCCCCGCGTCCAGGAGACCTCGATCGGCTCGCCGCGTCCGTAGGTCTGCTTGTCGGTCGTCAGCTCGAGCTTCGCACCGGGCTCGCGAAGGTAGAAGGAGACGCGGGCAACCTCGGAGTCGTCGCCGTCGATCAGGACCGCTTCATAGGATCCGGGATCCCTGCCGGCGGTGTCGAGCGTCGCATCGCCGCGCTCGTCCGAGGCCTCGAGCGTCTCGAGCGCGTCGCTGGGGTCGCCGCCTTCGGGCACGATCGCGATCTCGTTCCCGCTCTGGCCGGGGTCGTTCCAGCTGACCGTGATCTCGTCGCCGACGTCGGCGAGGCGGGCGTCGACGGCCACGAGCGTCGGCATCGCGACCGGGCTCACGTCGAAGGTCGAGAGCACCGCCCGGTGATCGGAGGTCCAGGGCGATTCCTCGATGTCGACGTCCTCGCCGCCCGGCTCGCCGACGAGCTTGCTGTCGAGCGTCTTCGACGGCCCAGCTGCATAGACGTAGTCGATCCGCTCGCCGGTGCGCTCCTGGGTGATCGCCGGGACGGCAACCGGGTCGTCGTGAACCTCGCGATAGCTGTCGCGGAAGCCATGGTCGAAGAGCGCCTCGCTGACCGGCCACGCGACCGGCTCGGTGATCTCCTTGCGGGTGCCGACGGCCTCGGCCGTGTAGTCGAGGCTGGACGGCTCGTTGAAGTCGCCGGTCAAGAACACCGGGTAGCCGTCGCCGAGCAGCTCGTCCATCGCCGCCAGCGGCCGCTCGAGCGCCGATGTCCGCACTTCGTTCTCGTTCGCGATCACCTCGTCGGCCGGGTCGCCCTTGGCGAGCTTGCGCGGGCCCCAATCGACGTAGTCGAGATGGACGTTGAAGAACGGGATCACGTATCCCGGCTCGGTCTCGATCAGCGCGTAGAGGCCGTCGCCGCCCGACGGTTCGAGGATCGGGTACTTCGAGAGCAGCTGCAGCGAGGTGTTGTAGTAGCGGTAGCCGGTGCGCCTGGCGATCTCCGGCAGCCGCTCGTAGGACTCGAGCACGCCGACGACGTCGGCGTCGAGCTTGCGGATCACCTTGTCGGTCGATGCGTCGCCCGAGTACTCGATGTTGTAAACGAGCAGGTCGAGGCGCATCGGATCGCCCCTGGCGGGAGCCGCGTCGTCGTCACCGCCGCCGAGGCAGCCGGCGAGCGAAAGGGCCCCGAGCGCCAGGGCGACGACGGCGAGCGCCGGCAGCCGTCGCGCGGCCGTCCTCCCGTTGGCCCTCTCCGAAGCCACCTGACTTTGTAGTCAATCACACGGCTGAGGCCGGTCCGATCTGCGCGGTGCAGCTCGGGCAGCGCCTGGCGGCGACCGGGATGTCGGTCGTGCACTCCGGGCACGGCCGCGTGTCCGGGCTGATCCCGCGCGCCTGCTTGTACTTCTCGTACGGCAGGACGATCAGGAAGTAGACCGCCGCGGCCACCGACACGAACGTGATCAGGGCGTTGATGAAGTCGCCATAGAGGAACTCGCTGCCGTTGATCGTGAAGCTGAGATCGCCGAAGTCCGGCTCACCCACGATCGCTCCGATGATCGGCGTGATCAGGTCCGCGATGAGCGCCTGGACCAGCGCGAACACGGCGAGCGCCATGACCAGGCCGACTGCGACCTCGATCAGGTTCCCGCGCATCACGAAGTCCTTGAATCCCTTGATCATCTCTCCCCTCCTCCGTCGAACGACGTTACGAGGGGAACCTACATCGATCTCCTCGTTTCGCCCGGCCGGGGATGGGAATTGCAACCGGTGATGGAGAGAACGGCCGGGACCACCTCCCCCGGCCCGAAAGCAGGAGAGTCATGATGAGGATCCTCGGAAGGCTTCGGCCGTCGCCGGCAATGGTCGTCGCCCTGATCGCGCTGTTCGTGGCGATGGGCGGAATCGGCTACGCAGCGGCGAAGATCGGCAGCAACGACATCAAGGTGAACGCGGTCAAGAGCCGCCACATCGCCAACGGCGCGGTCACCAAGAAGGCGATCCACAAGGGCGCCGTCGTCGGCGTCAAGATCGCCAACGGGACCGTGACGGGACGCAAGCTCGCGAACAACTCGGTCCGGGCGTCGAAGCTGGCCGGCACGGTCGACGGGCTGAACAGCGTCAACGTGCCCGCCAACGCCACGGCGAGCACGACCGTGACCTGCCCGGCCGGCGGCCAGGCGATCAGCGGCGGCTTCTCGACGCCGCAGAACGGTCAGGTGCGGGTGGTCCGGATGCGGCGCAGCGGCGACAACACGTGGTCGTTCGCGTTCCGCAACACGTCCGGGACGCAACGGGTCGTCGACGCCCGGGTGACCTGCCTGATCGGTTAGCCGTCGAAAACGCAGATCGCTGACCCCAGCGGTCAGCGATCTGCGCCTCACGGCGGCGCCGGCCCCCAGTCGGGCCGGTATTCGAAGCGCGGCGAGGTCGACACAGGTCTGCGGCCGGAGCCGTCGGCGCGGGCGGTCCAGATGTCGCCGACGCAACAGCGATGGTGAGCGCCCGGCCCCTTGAACAGCGTGTAGGCGATCCGGGCGCCGCTCGGCGACCAGGCCGGGTTGAAGCTGGAGATACGCCCGCCCCCGTGATCGGTCAAGTAATCGATCTGCTTCACACACTCGCGCAGCGGCGCGCAGGTCGATGGCACCGTGGCGATGTTCTGGCTCTTGCCCTTCGGCGGTCCCGAGCCGTAGGTCTCGAAGACGACCAGGTCCTCGGTCGGGCCGCTCGTCGCCGGTGAGAGATCGGAGAGGTCGGCGCCGAGGCTCCACGGCGTGAGCCGGTGGACGTGAGTCCCGTCGACGTCCATCCGGTAGGACGCGATTGCGAAGGGGTCGTTGCGGACCCGGGTGAAAACGACGTAGCTCCCATCCGGCGAGACGTGGGCGTGGTAGTCCTCGAACTCCCCGTCGATGCCGGGCTCGGAGAGCCGCTGGGGGTCGGACCCGTCGAGGAACGACGTCTCCAGGACCGCTGACCGGGCGGAGCCGTTCGGCCCGTCGAACGGACCGACGACCGGCGTGAAGGCGAGTCGATCGGGAGCGAACCAGGTCGGTGCCGAATCGAGCACGCAGGGATCGGCGCAGCCGAGGTCGAGCAGGCGGCGGCCGCCACCGTCGGCGCCGACGAGGATCGATTGGGCACCCGAGTCGTCGATGTCGCGCTCGAGGACCACTTGGCTGCCGTCCGGCGAGATCTGGGCGTCGATGTCGTAGGCCTGCGGCCCCGGATGGGTCAGCTCGCGGAGGCCGGCGCCGTCGGGACGCGCCGAGACGATCTGCGACCGGCGGTTGCTCTTCGCGTTCCGCGTCCAGACGATCCTGCCGCCGGCGCTCGACGCCGCCGCCAGCCCCGGCGCGAGTGCCATCGCGGACAGACAGGCGGCGGCGATGAGCGCGCGGACCAGGCGAACGCGACCCCCGGCCCCGCCGTGTCGCTCACGCTGTCTCTCCATCCCAGCCCCTCAGCCGTTGGGCCGAACCTAACACCGGACGGGGGCTGGAGCAAGCAGGATTCTCAAATCACACATAGCTCGCCCGCCCTGCGAGGGGCGGCTCGGATACGGTCACGCAAGCCACCCTCCGCCCCGCCCTTGACCGCCGAGCAGATCACCGTCGCTTCCCGCTTCAACGGCCCGCTCGACAGCGGGAACGGCGGCTACTCGGCGGGTTTGATCGCCGCGCTGGCCGACGGTCCCGTGATGGTCAGCCTGCGCAGCCCGGTGCCGCTCGACCGGCCGCTCGAAGTGGTCCGCGACGGCGACGGCCCAGACGGTCCGATCAGGGCGATGGACGGCGAGACGCTGGTCATGGAGGCGAGTCAGACGGCCGAGCTCGACCTCGAGCCGCCGCGGATCGTTTCGGTCGCCGAGGCGCGCGAGGCCGCCGGCCGCTACCTCGGGCTCGAGGAGGGGCCGTTCAGCCGCTGCTTCGTCTGCGGTCGCGTCCGCAACGACTCCCTCGGCGTCTTCGCGGGCCGGGTCGACCACGGCGACATCGTCGCCTCGCCGTGGACGCCGCCGCCTTGGGCGGCCGCGCCGGACGGGTCGGTCGCGCCGGAGCTGGTGTCGGCGGTGCTCGACTGCCCCACCTACTTCGCGCTCTACGACGTCCCGGAGACGCTCAGCTTCCTGGCCGCGATGCAGGTCCGCCACGACGCGCCCGTCGATCCCGGCGTCGAGCACGTCGTCATCGCCTGGCCGATCGAGAAGGACGGGCGCAAGCATCAGGCCGGGGCCGCCGTCCTGACAGCGGATGGCCGGACTACGGCCGTCGCTCGCGTGCTGCTGATCGCCGCCGCCGGCTGACCCGCAGCGTCGTCAGACGCTGTCGGTCAGCCCCGCGAGCTCGTCGATGCGGCGATGAACCAGCGCCGCCGCCATCGCGCCCTCCCCGACCGCTCCGGCCACCCGCTTGATCGAGCCGCTGCGAACGTCGCCGGCGGCGAACAGTCCCGGCACCGTGGTCTCGAGCGGGTAGGGGTCGCGTTCCAGCGGCCAGTCTGCGGGCCGCCGTCCGTCGACGAGGAGGTCGGGACCGGTGACGAGAAACCCGGCGTCGTTGGTCCGGATCCCGCCGCCTTCGGCCCAGCGGGTTCGCGGCACGCCGCCGATGCAGAGGAACAGGGCGGCGGCATCGCGCCGCTCGGTCCTGCCGCCGGCGTCGGTGAGCTCAACCCAGGCGAGTCGGTCGCCGGTCGCTCCGACCGCGCTCACCACGGTCTCGAGCCGGACGTCGATCAGCGGGTTGTCGTCGATCCGGCGGACGAGGTAGTCGGACATGGTCCGTCCGAGCCCGGCGCCGCGGACGGCCATCGTCACATGCGCGCCCGCGCCCGAGAGGTTCATCACGGCCTGGCCGGCCGAGTTGCCGGCGCCGACGACGATGACGTCGTCGCCCCCGCAACGGACCGCCTCGGATCGCCCGGCGCCGTAATAGACGCCGCGATTGAGCAGCTCCTCGACCCCGGCGACGTCAAGCCGCCGCCACTCCATGCCGGTGGCGACGATCGCGACGTCGGCAGTCACGGGGTGGCCGCCCTCGAGCGTCACCGCCGGCCCTCCCGAATCGAACGAGCCGTCGACGACCGGCCGCATCAGGACGAGCTCGGCGCCGAAGCCCTCCGCCTGGCGGCCGGCCAGTCGGGCCAGCTCGGCGCCGCCGATCCCGTCGACGAAGCCGAAGAAGTTCTCGATCAGGGAGGTGTGCGACGCCTGTCCGCCGGGCACGTCGTCCTCGACGATCAGGACGTCGAGCCCGTCGGAGGCCGTGTAGACGGCTGCGGCGAGGCCGGCGGGCCCGGCCCCGACGATGACGAGGTCGTAGTGCGACTTCTCCGGCGGGCCCGAGAGGTTCCAGCGGGCCGCGAGCCCGGGCACCGTCGCCCCCTCGACCACGCCGATGTCGTCGAACACGACCGGCAACGCCGGGTCGGAGAGCCCACGTTCGGCAAGGACGACCTCGGCCTCGGGAGTCCCGGCTTCGTGGAAGTCGAAGGGCTGCGCCGACCGGGTCATGAAGTCGCGGAGCCGGTGATCGTCGGGGTCGAGCGCGCGGCCGATCACGACGACGTCCTCGCGCGGCGGGCTCATCTCGGCGCCCCCTCGCCGGCGAGCTGGCCCTCGTATGGCCCGCGCCCGGTCACGCAGGCCGCCCCGCATCGGGCCGCAAGTTCGACCGCTTCTCCGATCGGCAGGCCGCGCGCCAGCCCGAAGGTCAGCCCGCCGGCGAACGAGTCGCCGGCGCCGTAGGTGTCGACGAGCGGCCCGGGCAACGGCGGCGCCGACCAGCGCGAGACGCCGCCGTCGGCTTCTTCGACGATCCCGCCCTCGGCGCCGCTCGTGAGCACGACAGCGCGGGGCGGCGGCTCGATCATGCCGCCCGAGTACCGCTCGCCGCGATCGTCGGCGCTGGCGACGAGGACGTCGAGCTCCACCCCGGACTCCGCGAGGGCTTTTCGGGCACGAATCGTGGCGACCATTTGTGTCGCTTCGCGGGCCGCAACGGCCGCACCGCGATCCCCGGCGGTGAGATAGACCGCGTCGCAGTCGGCGAGCTCCGCCCACGGGAGCGGATCGTCGATCCGCGGCGCCAGCCGGTCGCCGGTGACGGTGATCGTCCGCTCGCCGCCGCGGTCGAGGTGCACGAAGGCGCGGCGCTGCGTAGCGCGCCGCCAGGCCGCCTCGACCCGCAGCCCGCGATCCTCGAGGTCGCGCTTGGCCGCTCGTCCGAAGGGATCGTCGGCGAGCGCCGTGAGCAGCAGGCACTCTCCGGCGAGGCGGGCGAGCTGGACAGCCGCGACGGCGCCGCCACCGGCTGCTTCCTCCCAGCCCTCCTCGGCCTCGACGATCTCGCCGGCGGCGGGGACGTGGTCGACCCTGGCGAACGCACACGCCTCGACGTGGCCGACCACGGCGACCTTCATCGCGGCGCCGCGGCTCCGTCCCCCGCGGCCTCGGATGCGACGGCGAGGACCAATCGGTTGCCGGACGGATCGGCGACGACCGGTCCGGCCGGCCCCTCCTCGAGGTCGTGGCCGGCGTCACGGACCCGGGCGAGCAGGCGATCGCGCTCGGCGGCATCGGGAAGCACCACCGTCGCCTGCCGGAGCGCCGCGCTGCCGTCCGGCGGCGGCGGCGCACCGCGGCTCTCCCAGACGTTCGCGCCGATGTGATGGTGGTAGCCGCCGGCGGCGAGGAAGGTCGCCTGAGCGCCGAGGCTCGCCATCAGCCCGAAGCCGAGCACGTCGCGGTAGAACGCCTCGGTCTCGTCGATCGAGGCGACCTTGAGGTGGACGTGGCCGACGATCGTCCCGGCCGGCAATCCCTCGAAGCGGTCGTTGGCGGGATCCTCGATCTCGCCGAGCAGGTCGTTGACATCGAGCGGCAGCGTCGTCATCCGCGCTTCGACCTGACCCTCCCAGTGCTCGCGGGGACGGTCCCAGTAGATCTCGATGCCGTGGCCGTCGGGGTCGGTGAGGTAGATCGCCTCGCTGACGAAGTGGTCGGAGAGCCCGGTCAGGGGCACCCGGTCGCGGCCGGCGTGCGCGAGCCAACGAGCGAGATCGGCTCGCTGCGGCAGCAGCAGGGCGACGTGGTAGAGGCCGGTGTAGCCGACGGCGGGTCGAGCTCCGGGCTCCTCGACGCCGACCACCAGCTCGCGGCCGCCAGCGCCGAACGAGGCGGTCCCATCGTCGCGCCCGAGCAGCTCGAGCCCGACGGCGTCGCGATAGAAGCCGACCCAGCGGTCGAGGTCGGCGACGGTGAGGTGGACCGGCCCGAGCGTGGTCGATGCCGCGATCTCGCCGCTCGCCGGCGCCCCGGCGGCCTCGAGCTCCTCGGGGTCGTTGACCCCGGACACGTCGTGGTCGGTCATCTCGGGCTTCTCCCTCCGTCGGCTTGGTCGGGCTCGCTGCGCAACTCCTTGGCGATCGCCGCCAGCGGTCCTGCCCGGGCCCCGTCGAGCAGGTACCACGGGGTGCCGCCAACGCCGTCGCTGCGACCGAGCTCGATGTCACGCTCGATCCGCTTCGTCACCTCCGGCCGCTCGACGTCGGCCCAGAGTCGATCGAGCGACAGGCCGGCGGCCTCCGCGCACGCGGCCAGAGCGTCGTCCTCCAATGGCCTGGCCCAGCGCATGAGCTGCTCGTGCATCGGCCAGAACCTCCCCTGGAGGTCAGCGGCCTCAGCGGTCCGCGCCGCCCGCTCGGCGTTCGGATGCTCAGCGACGATCGGGAAGTGCCGGAAGGAGAAGCGAACCCGATCGCGCTCCTGGCCGAGCAGTCGCTCGAGCCCCGGCTGATCGCGCCGGCAGAACGGGCACTCGTAGTCGCCGTATTCGACCAGCACCGCCGCGGCCGTTTCCGGGCCGATCGTGTGGTCCTCATCGCGGAGCAACGAGCGCGGCGCGTCCATCGTCGCCCCAAGCCTATGCGATGCCCGGCGCCGGCCAACCGGGGGAGCCGGCCGGGCTCAGCGTCGCGCCCGCGGACCGCCCGGCGGCATCAGCAGGAGCAGTCGCAGCCGATCCCTTAGCCCGCGGCCGGAGAGCTCCCGCCGCGCCGCCCGGCGCTCGCCCGGGCCGGGGCGCTCGCCCGGCTCCGCCGCGTAGAGCCGGCGGCGATACCCGCGCACGTACTTCGCCGCCCGGCCGCGCCGGGCGCTGCGGAGCCGGCCCTCGACGATCAGGAGCGTCGTCGGCCCGCCCCAGGACCAGCCGGTCGCGCCGAGGACGTCACGAAGCTCGGCGACCTCGCGGCGCTCGGCCTCGGCGAGCGGAAGCCGCCGGTGGCGCAGCGAGCGGACCGGTCCGACGAGCGCCATCGCCGTCGCCAGCCCGAGCAGGCCGAGAGGCGGGACCGGGGAGCCGCCGTCGCCGCCGATCGCGCCGGTCGCGGGGATCGCCACGGTCCGTCCCTTGGAGTCGTGGGCCGATCTGAACCCGGCGGCGCCGCCGAACGCGCTCAACCCGATCCCGAACGAGGCGCCGCCGCGGACGTCGGCAGTCGCCGGTGCGGTCGGCGGGGTCGGGTCGAACGGGACCCAGCCGATCCCGTTGAAGTACACCTCGACCCAGGAGTGAGCATCGAGGTCGGTGACCTCGTAGCCGTGCCCGTCGGCCGCCGGGGCTCCCGGCGCGAACCCCGCCGCGACCCGTGCGGGGATGCCGACCATCCTCAGCATCAGCGCCATCGCGCCGGAGAACTGCTGGCAGTAGCCGACCTTGTCGCGGAACAGGAAGGCGCGCAGCGGCAGCCGGCGGTTCGGCGGGCGCTCGTCGTAGGAGTAGGTCGTGCGTAGGTGGTTGCTGATCGCGATCGCAGCGTCGTAGGCATTGCGATCACGGGCCGTGAGGCGCTCGGCGAGCCGGGCGACCTGCGAGTAGGCAGACTCGTCGAGGCGGCGGCGGGCGAGATCGACGCCGCGTTCGTGTCCCCAGAGCGGGACCGTGAAGTGGAGCGGCGCGACGATCGACTCGAGGCTGGCCCCGTCGGGCAGCGCCAGCGAGGTGTAGGCGTCGAGGGGCGGCTCGTAGTGGCGTGAGGCGGCCCGGAGCTGAGCGGGGCGCGGGTTCGGCAGGTAGGAGGTCAGCGAGTAGGTCGACCCCGCCGAGAGCGGCTCACCGACGACGCGGGTGGTCCCGTCGGGAGCGCGGTCGATCTCGTCGATCCCGTCGATCCGGAGCGGGTACCCCGGGGTGATCACGAGCGGGCTGTCGAGCGAGACGATCTCGAAGCGGGCATGCACCAGCGAGCCCTGGTCGATCGGCAGCCCGGGAAGGGTGTTGGTCGGCTCGCCCGGCACCACCACGCCGCCGCCGCCCGAGCGTCGCCAGACGTCGCCGTAGAACTCGTCGAGCGTCTCCGCCCGCCAGTAGGCGGGGCGATCGGAATGGACCCGGAAGAGAAGCTTGCCGTCACGCGGCCAGTCGATCGGGCCGTAGGTGTGGCGCCAGTCGAACGCGACGCCCTTCTCGGCACCCGGCAGCGTCCAGTCGCGGTAGTCGATCGGCGGGTCGGCGGCGGCGAGGCTCGACGCGAGTGGAATCGCGACCGCCCCGGTCGCGGCGACGAGGGCGACCGCCGGGAGCGTCCGCGCGCGATCGCCCCAGAGCCAGGAGGCGACGAAGAGGAGCAGGACCGTTCCCCAGAGAAGGGGTGCACCGGTGGGCCGGGCGGCGGCGGGGATCGCGAAGGCGGCGACGAGCAGCAGCAGCGGGGCGGTCGGGACCCGATCGCGGTCCCGGCCGGGGCGGAAGGCGAGCGCCGCGGCGCCGATCATGAGCGGCACGAACGCCGCGACGAGGAGCAGCCGCGACCAGGCGCCGGCATCAGCGAGCGGATAGTCGAACTGCCCCCCAAGACCGCCGAGGCCCCCGTCGATCCCGTTCGCCAGCTGATCCCATCCCCAGGGCGGGAGAGAACGGAGCGGCAGGCCTAGGACGACGAGCGCCGCGACGGCGGCGAGCAGGGCTGCCGCCCAGGTAGCGAGCCGCCCGCCGCCCTCGGGCGCCATCCGGCTCAAGAGCCAGCCGCAGGCGACGGCCACGGCGACGACGCCGAGCAGCCGCGCGGTCGGAGGATCGGCCAGCAGCGATCCCCACTGGAAGGACGCGAGCGCGCCGATCGCGGCAAGGACGACGAGCCGGACGCGGACCGGGTCGGGCGCCGCCCTCACGCCGCGACTCCGACGGCGCGGGCGCGCAGCGACACGCCGATCTCGTGGCCCGTGCAACCGGAGACCGTGAAAGCCGCCGGGGCCCCGGCCGGCGGGCGCGGGGAGACGACGAAGCCGCGCACGACTCCGCGGGGAAGCCGCGGCGCCTCGGCCGCGACCCAGATCAGCGCCGCGCGGAGGTCCCCCGCCGCGATCCGCGGGACCCCGTCGCCGGATTCGACGACCGCGAGCGCGGCGAGTGCGGCCGTCCACTCACGCGGATCGCGGCCGACGCGGAGGCGCTGGCGCGCGCCGCCGATCAGGAGCTCGCAGCCGCCGAGCCGGGCGAGATGGGCCATCAGCGAGGCAGCAGCACGAACGGCCCGATCGAGATCGTCGGCATCGCCCCCCGAGGGGTCGAGCGCGATCAGGGGCGCCGCATCCCCGGCGGCGACGAGATGACGTTCGGCGAGCTCGGCGCCGCGGGCGACCGACGGCCAGTAGATCCTGGTCGCCTTCGTGCCCGGCCGGTACGGACGGACGCCGTCGAGCTCGGGGTCGGCTGCGGACTCCCGGGCGCCGCCGCCGGCGAGCTCGCCGGCGCCGAGCACCCGGCGCCCGACCGCGGGACCGTCGGCGCCGTCGGGGCCGCGGAGCGGCTCGATCCGCGGCAGGACGAGGAGCGATGCCGGCTCGCCGAGCGTGACGCGTGCGGTGGCGATCCCGAGGGGGTCGCCGATCACGATCGCCGGCGCCGGCAGGAGGCGACGGCCGCGTCGCTCGACGGTGCCGACGAGGCGCAGCGAGAAACGGCTGCGGCCGCGCACGATCGAGACAGGCAGCCGCTCCGCCGTGACCGGGTCCTCGATCCGGCCGATCAGCGGCAGCGGCCCGCTCACCCCGCTGACGACGACGTCGAAGCGCTCGCCCTCGGTGGCCTGGGCCGGGACCCCGACCCGTCCGGCGCGGACGCCGGCGGCGCTCAGCCGCACCCACGACCAGCAGGCCGCGACGAGGAGGATCAGCGCCAGGCCCGGGAGCAGCACGACGGGCGCCGCGAAGATCAGGCCGGCGAGCGCGAGGCCGAGTCCGAGACGCAGCGCTGTCGCCGCGTCCGCCATCTCAGATGGTCGTTTCCGAATCCGCGCGTGCCCGGGGATTCGCGCGGCCAAGCAGATCGAGGACGCAGGAGGCGATGCGGCCTGGAAGGCCGTGAGCCGACGAGGACGAAGAGCCGCGCAGCGCCGAGCGGATCATCCGGGTGCGTGGGGGTTCGGGATCGGCCATCTAGTACGTGAACGGGAGCGAGTCGGCGACG
>DATMCB010000199.1:0-3054 GCA_035558835.1 Solirubrobacterales bacterium | reverse complement strand
CGCGATCGACGATGCCGTAGCTCATC
Organism: Solirubrobacterales bacterium; assembly: GCA_035558835.1. Lineage (GTDB taxonomy): Bacteria > Actinomycetota > Thermoleophilia > Solirubrobacterales > 70-9 > RHKX01. The sequence continues at coordinate 3,028 of DATMCB010000199.1, read as the reverse complement.
GGGTTGTCGGCGTCGACGTCCCAGCCGAACAGCTCCGAGTAGTAGCTCTGCAGCGCCTCCGCATCATTGCCGATCACCTCGAAGTGGACTACGGGGCTACCCATGCTGATGCTCCTTTCCGTCGATCCGGTTCTCCTTTGTCTATCCGATCTGACCCGGCGGGGACGTCGGATCAACCGCTGACGTGCTCCGCGATCGCGTCGGCGAGCTCGCCCGGCTTGTCGAGGGAGACGAACGTCGATGCGTCCGCGATCTCGACCATCCGCGACTCGGGGATCGTCGCGGCCAGCCGGCGCCCGTCCGCGAGCGTGAAGAATCGATCCACGGTGCCCCAGGCGATCAGGGCCGGGATCGTGAGCGCCGGCAGCTTCGCCGCTGCGGCGCGGGTATCGGCCGGACGCATTCCGGCCACGAACTCGCGGCCGTCACGGAGGACGCCGGCGTCATGGAGCGCCGGCTCGGTGAACGAGCGCAGCAGGTCGTCGTCCGCTTCGCTCACCGTGAGCATCCCGAAGGCGAGCTGCGAGCGCCGCAGGCGCCGCAGGCGCAACGCCTGCACGAGGAGCCGGAATCCGCCCGGCGTCCGTGCCGTCAGCACCATCCCCTTGAAGGCCGGGGGCGGGAACTTGTCGAAGCAGTCGCAGTTGGTGAGGACGAGCCGGCCGATCCGCTCCGGTCGCTCGGTCACGAGCATCTGGCAGACGGCGCCGCCGGAGTCGTTGCCGACGAGCGTCACGTCCTCGAGGTCGAGCGCGGCGAGGAGATCGGCGACGATCGCGGCGACGCCGCGGGGGGAGACGTCGGCGCCGGGATTCATCGCCTCCGGGTGGGATCCCATCGGCCAGTCGGGGACGATGCAGCGATGGGCCGCGGCGAGGCGCGAGGCCGTTTCCGTCCAGAGCCGGCCGTTGGCGAGGGCACCGTGGACGAACACGATCGCGGGGCCGGTGCCGGCCTCGCGGTAGTGGATCGGCCCGGCCGCCAGCATCGTCCGCTCGTCTCGGAATCCGTCACCGTGGCTGCTCATTCGAATCCGTCCTGTCGGGTCGCGCCCCCGCCGACCCGGGGACTAGGTTGCATACAGTTAGGATCTATCTAACATACAGACAGTCTGTATGTCAAATGGCGGAGCAGATGGCTTGACCGGACGGACTCAGGCGGAACGACGGGCCGCTACCCGCGCGGCGCTGGTCGCCGCCGGCCGCGACCTGTTCGGAGCGCGTGGTTACGACGCCGTCAGCAGCGAGGAGATCGTCGCCGCCGCCGGAGTCACACGCGGGGCCCTCTATCACCACTTCGACGGCAAGGCGGGCCTGTTCGCGGCCGTCCACGAGCAGGTCGAGGGCGAGATCGTCGCCGGCTTCGACCTCTCCGCGCTCGCCGATGGCGATCCGCTCGGCGCGCTGATCGCCGCCGCCGCCCAGTTCCTCGATCTCAGCCTCGATCCGAGCCTGCAGCGGATCACCCTTCTCGACGGTCCCGCCGTGCTCGGATGGGAACGCTGGCACGAGGTCGAGCAGCGGCACGGCCTCGGCCTGATCGAGGCGGCGCTGAACGCGGCCGCGGTGGCCGGCCAGCTCCGGCCGCTGCCGGTTCCCGAGGTCGCCCTGATGCTGCTCGGCGCCTTCATGGAGGCGGCCCTTCAGCTCGCCCGCGCCGACGATCAGCCCGCCGCCCGCGACCGCGCCGTGGCGGCGATGACGGCCCTGCTCGACGGGCTCCGCGCCTGAGCCTGCGACGATGCGCCAATGTCGTGGCGGGTACTTGCGATCGGGACGGCCCTGCTCGCCCTCGCCGCGGCGTCGCCCGCCGCCGCCTACGCGCCGCCGCCGCCGAATGCCGGCTTCGACTACCAGATCGGCGGCGACTACCCGCTGCCCGCGGGCGTCTCGGTCGTCTCCCGGGACTGGTTCAGCGGCCGCGCCGCCAGCGGTCCCGCGTACTCGGTCTGTTACGTCAACGCATTTCAGACTCAGGCGAACGAGCCCGGGACCGACCGCCCCGACGAGCGCTCGAACTGGCCCCGCCGGCTCGTCCTGAAGCGGCTCGGCGACGATCCCCACTGGGGCGGCGAGTACCTGATCGACATCGGCACCGCCGCCAAACGGCGGCGCGCGGCGCGCTGGGTCGCCCCGATGATCGCCGCCTGCGCCACCCGCGGGTTCGAGGCCGTCGAGTTCGACAATCTCGACTCCTGGACGCGCTTCAACGGCACTCCGCTCGCCGCCGAGGTGCCGTTCGGCAAGCGCGAGGCGCTCTCCTACGCCCGCCTGCTCGCGAAACGCGCTCACGGCTTCGACCTCGCCGTCGCCCAGAAGAACACCGCCGGGATCACGAAGTCCGAGGCGGGCCGTGCCGGGTTCGACTTCGCGATCGCCGAGGAGTGCGGGCGCTGGCGCGAGTGCAACCGCTACCGCCGCGTCTACGGTGACGAGATCCTCGCGATCGAGTACCGGCGACGCGACTTCCGGCGGACCTGCGCCTCGGTCGGCGATCGGATCTCGGTCGTCCTCCGCGACCGGCAGGTCAGAACGCCGGCCCGCGACGGGTACCGCTACGACGCCTGTTGAGCGGCAGGGTGGTATCAGGGGGGAGGTGACCTTCGACGATGCCCTCTCGACCCTGCTCGCCCTGGTCGGCCGCCGGGTCGAGGTCCACGTCGTCTCCGCCGGCGAGAGCCCGCACCTCGTCGCGACGTTCGGAGGCGTTCTCCGTGCCGGCCACTCGATGACCGGGGGCGAGCCGACCGAGCACGAGGCGATCTTCATCCGCCTCGACTCCGGTCGCGAGAGCGGCTCGCTCAGCCTCAATCGCGAGGTCTACCGAGGCGCGATCGCGCACGAGGACGGCTCGCTGACGCTGCAGCTCGGTGGCGTCGAGATGCTGATCGCGGTCCGCGACGACTGAGCCGCCGCGGCCGCCGCCCGCTCGCGACCATCTAAGCTCGCAGCTGCGGTGTCCGCTACCGGCACAACTGCCCCGGCGACCGCGTCGCGGCGCGGGATGCCTCCTCGGCCGCCCCTCTCGA
>DATMCB010000198.1:0-3576 GCA_035558835.1 Solirubrobacterales bacterium | reverse complement strand
GCTCGGTCCCGGCCTCACGGATGTCGAGGAGCAGCCGGCGATCCTCCGTCCCCTCCTCGGCGATCCGGTCGAGCCCGGCGATCACGTTCTCCTCGAACTTCGCGCCGAGGCCCTTCAGCCCGCGCAGGTCGCCGGCCTCGGCGGCGGCGCGGAGCTCCTCGGTGGTCGCGATCCCGGTCTCGTCGTAGATCCGCCGGACCGTCTTGGCGCCGACGCCGGGGATCCGGGTCATCTCGACGAGGGTCGCAGGGAGCTTCCGCTTCAGCTTCACCGCCGATGGGATCTCGCCCTCGTCGAGGAGCGCGACGATCTTCTCCTGGATCGTGCCGCCGATGCCCTGCAGCTCGGTCGCGCGGCCGGCCAGCGCGAGCTCCCCGACCGGCGCGGGGCTGTCGGCGATCGCCCGGGCCGCGTCCTTGTAGGCGAGGACCCGGAAGCGGTTGGCGCCATCGAGCTCGTAGAGGGTGCCGAGCTCGCGGAACGCTGCGGCGATCTCGGCGTTGCGCATGCGCCCAACCTAGTCTGCGGCGACGGGAGGCGAGTGGGAGGGCCGCCGGGGCATGACCCGGCGGCCCGGCGCAGTCGAGCGCGGCAGAGTCGTGCGAGTCGCGCAGTTATCTAGTCTGCCCCCGCACCGATGCCTGCGCCGCTGCCGATCCGGGTCGTCCTGCCGACCTACAACGAGGCCGACAACCTCGAGTCGATCGCCGCTGCCGTGCTCGACGCGGTGCCGGAGGGGACCGGGATCCTCGTCGTCGACGACGCCTCCCCGGACGGGACCGGCGAGATCGCCGACCGCCTCGCCGCCTCAGATCCGCGGATCGAGGTCCTCCACCGGGCCGACAAGCGCGGCCTCGGTCCCGCTTACGTGGCCGGCTTCGGCCGGGCGCTGGCCGGCGGCGCGACCCGGATCGTCCAGATGGACGCCGACTTCTCTCACGACCCCGCCGACGTTCCGCGGCTGATCGCCGCCACCGAAGGCGACGCCGGGGCCGATCTCGCGCTCGGGTCCCGCTACGTCCCCGGTGGCGGCGTCGGCGACTGGGGCCGCGGCCGGCAGGCGATCTCGCGCTGGGGGAGCATCTACGCGCGGACCTGGCTCGGGCTGCCGATCCGGGACCTCACCGGCGGCTTCAAGTGCTTCCGGCGCGAGGTCCTCGAGTCGATCCGGCTGGAGACGGTCAGCGCGCTCGGCTACGCGTTCCAGATCGAGACGACCTACCGTGCCGTCCAGGCCGGTTTCAGCGTCGCCGAGATCCCGATCGTGTTTAGCGACCGCCGGGTCGGGGAGTCGAAGATGAGCCGCGCGATCGTCGCCGAAGCCGCATGGAGAGTGCCGTTGATGCGATTTCGCGGCAGTCGCTGGCGCTGAGACCCTTCCAATACTTCATTTTATGTAGTAAGGTCGGAGAGCAGCCGTGGCCGCCTGTCCGGCTGATCAGACCGATATAAAACCACGCCCATACCACCACCGAGGAGCACCACGAATGGCGAACCTCCCCCAAGTCACAGACAGCAACTTCCAGGCCGAGGTTCTCGACGCGACCGAGCCCGTTCTCGTCGATTTCTGGGCCCCCTGGTGCGGCCCCTGCCGGGTCGTGCACCCGATCCTCGAGGAGATCTCCGGTGAGCGCGACGACGTCAAGATCGTCTCGCTCAACATCGACGAGAACCAGGAGACCGCGAGCCGCTACCAGGTCATGTCGATCCCGACGATGATCGTCTTCAAGGGCGGTCAGCCGGCGAAGACGATCGTGGGGGCGATGCCCAAGAAGCGCCTCGAGCAGGAGTTCGAGCCGGCGCTCGCCTGACGGCCCGGGAGATGCCAGCGCACACCCGCGCCTGAGTTGCAGTAAACCCGGCGGCGCGGGTCCTGTCACGGGACAGCCCGCCGGACGGGCTGACGCCCGCCGGCAGGCGCCCAGTCCCGTGCCACCCGCGCCTGAGTTGGCCGCGGTGCCGGCTGAGAGCTCCGCTCTCGGCTTCAGAAGACCTGGCCGTCTAAGAAGCCGGCGATCAGGACGGCTACGCCGCCGATCTCTCCGGCGATCAGTGCCCACATGAACGCGTGGGTGCCGGGGACCGGGTCGCGGAACTGGTTGTCGGTGTCGCGACGGGCGCCGTGGATCGAGTAGCCGACGATCGCGGCCGCGAAGAAGAAGATCGGCACGAACGCGGCGATCAGGTTGACCGCAGTCGGGAAACCGCTGAGCTCGACGAACGCCGCGAGCAGCAGCGTCGCGAAGCTGTAGAGCAGCGCGGCGCGGTGAGCGATGTCGACGTAGGGGTGGGCGAGGCCGTCCTCGGCGGCGGCCATCTGCCGGTACTTCCAGACGCCGAGGACGAGCGCCCAGAGGAAGATCAGTCCGGCCGTGAGGACGACCGCCTTGGTGTCGCTGCCGATCTCCACGTCCGCTCCCGTCTCCCTACTGCGCCCGCCGCACGGCGATCTCGAGCGGCCGCCCGTCGACCGTCACCGCTTCGCCGTCGCCCCCGTCATAGCTGACGCTCGTCGCCAGCGTCTCGCCGGTCACGTAGGGCTCGTGGGCGCGGGCCGCGGCGAGCAGCTCGGAGTCGCCGCCGAGCGACAGCTCGATCCGGTCGCTGATCTCGAGGCCGGAGTCCTTGCGCGCGCTCTGGACGGCACGGACGACCTCGCGCGCGTGGCCCTCGCGGATCAGGTCCTCGTCGAGTTCGAGCGCGAGCGCCACCGCCCGCCCCGCCTCCGACTCGACCTGGTAGCCCTCGAGCGGCTCCATCGCGAAGCTGAGCTCGTCGGGACCGAGCGTGTGCTCGCGCCCGTCGACGCTGATCCCCACGGCGCCGCCCGCCTCGAGCGTCGAGCGGACATGGCCGGCGTCGAGGGCCTCGATCGCGACCTTGACCTGGGGCATGTCCTTGCCGAAGCGGGGGCCTAGGGCGCGGAAGTCGGGCTTGACCGTCCAGCTCGCGAGCTCGCCCTCCTCGGTCACGAACTCGAGGTCGCGGACGTTCAGCTCGGCGCGGACGATCTCGGCGAGCCCCTCGATCGTCCGCCGTTCGGCGGCGGTCGCGACGATCACCGCCTTGGCGAGCGGCTGGCGCATCTTCACCCTCGCCTGAGCGCGGGCGGCACGGCCGAGCTCGACGGCGCGCCGCGCCGCCTCGACCCCGAGCTCGAGCTCCGAATCGCGTCGCGAGTCGTCGGGCTCGGGGTAGTCCTCGAGGTGAACCGATGCCTCGAGCGGGGCATCGGCGCCGTGAGCGAGGTTGAGCCAGATCGCGTCGGCGGTGAAGGGGATGAACGGAGCGAGCAGCTTCGCCGTCTCGACGAGGCAATGATGGAGCGTCGCGAAGGCGGCCTCGTCGCCGTCCCAGAAGCGCCGCCGCGAGACCCGCACGTACCAGTTCGACATCTCATCGACGTAGGCGGCGATCGCCTTGCCGGCGGTGGTCGAGTCGAACCCGTCGAGCCGCTCACGAACGATCTGGGTGGTTGCCTGAAGGCGCGAAACGAGCCACTGATCCATCGCCACCTCCGCATCTGTCCTCTGTCCTCTGTCCTCTGTCCTCTGTCCCTCCGCCGCGTTCGCATAC
>DATMCB010000197.1:0-2233 GCA_035558835.1 Solirubrobacterales bacterium | reverse complement strand
CGGCACGGTGGCCGCCGCGAAATCACCGTTCTCGAGCAGCTCCATCCCCCGCGTGTAGAGCGCGTAGGAGTCGTCGTTGGCGTTCTTGAAGCTCTGCGGACGTCGATCGATCATGAGAACGATTCTACGGAGCGTGTAAAGGGGTCAGTAGACGATCGCCAGGGCCAGGTAGTAGCCGGCGACGATCGTGAACAGGACCGCGTCGAGGCGGTCGAGGAGGCCGCCGTGGGGGCCGAGCATGCGGCCCGTGTCCTTGACGTCGAGGTCGCGCTTGACCGCGGACTCGAAGAGGTCGCCGAGGGGGGCGATCAGGGCGATGCAGAAGCCGAACAGGAGCGCCTCGGGGCCGCTCAGCCAATCCTGGTAGAGGCCGGCGATCCAGAAGCCGAGGACGCCTCCGGCGGTGCCGATCAGAAGCCCCTCGATCGTCTTGTTCGGCGAGACCTGTGGCGCCAGCGGGCGCTGCCCGAACATCCGCCCGCCGAGGTAGGCGAAGGTATCGGTGAAGAAGGTGGCGACGAGGACGTCGACGAGCAGCGCGCCGCCGTGCAGCGGCAGCTCGCGGAGCAGCACCGCGTGGGCGAACGGCAGCCCGACCCAGACCAGGGCGAGCACCGTCACCGCCAGCGACCAGGTGACGTTGCTGAGCGACGGGCGGAGCAGCGCGAAGACCAGCATCAGCGGCACGGTCGCGACCAGTGCGAGGAGGATCTGGAAGGAGGACCCGAAGTAGGCCGCGGCGATCATTCCCGCCGTGCCGAGGAATGCGGCCGCCTCGAACGGTCGCGAACGGGCGGTCATCCGGAAGAGCTCGATCTGGGCGGCCCACGCGAGGCCGACCATCGCGACCGCGAAGATCGGACCGCCGGCGGCGACGATGACGACCGCGAAGACGATCCACGGGATCGCCCAGAGCACGCGGGCGAGCGTCTCCGAGCGGCGACCGCCGCGGCGGCGCATCCGCGAGCCCGGCCGGCGGCCGCGCCCGGGCGCCGCATCCGGCTCGACAATTGGCTCGTACTCGCCGGTCTCCCCCGCATCGCCCGGCTGCGGCTCGGCCGGCAGCGGTTCCTGTTCGGACTGCCGGGCCTCCCGCCGCGGTCGCGACGAGCCGGGTCGGGGCGGGAAGTCCATCCCGCGAGCCTATCCGCGGTCGCAGTGGCGGCGGGCGCGTGGCGGCGTCGCTTGCAACGTCACGCGCCGCGGTCAGCGATCGGAGTCGCGGGCCCCGAAGCGGCGTCGCCGCGAGCCGTACTCGCGCAGCGCCCGCTCGAGCTCCGCGCGATCGAAGTCGGGCCAGAGGCAGTCGCTGAAGTGGAGCTCCGAGTAGGCGCTCTGCCAGAGCAGGAAGTTCGAAAGCCGCTGCTCGCCGCTGGTCCTGATCACGAGCTCCGGGTCGGACATGTCGGGTGCGTAGAGGAGCTTCGCGAACGCGTCCTCGCCGCCGCCCTCGTAGCGAGCGGCGGCGTCGAGGATCTCGGCGCGGCCTCCGTAGTTGAAGGCGACGAACAGCACCAGCCGCGTGTTGTCCCGCGTCTCCGCCTCGGCCCAGTCCATCTGCCCGAGTAGCCGGTCGGAGACGCCTCGGCGGCTGCCGACGAAGCGCATCCGCACCCCCTCCCCGTCGAGCTCCGGCGTTTCGGAGACGATCAGCTCGGCGAACATCTCCATCAGCCCGGCCACCTCGTCCTCGGGCCGCGACCAGTTCTCGGTCGAGAACGCATAGACGGTTAGCTCGCGAATCCCCAGCCCGACCGCGTCCTTGACCGTCTGCTTCATCGTCTTGGCGCCGCGGCGATGGCCCTCGAGCACCGGCAGCCCGCGCTCGGTCGCCCAGCGCCCGTTGCCGTCCATGATGATCGCGACGGAGGTCGCGCCGGCTCCGCCGGAGGGCTCCGCGGCGGTCATCTCAGACGGTCAGGATCTCCTCTTCCTTGCCCTTGACGAGGGCGTCGATCTCCCCCACCGCCGCGTCGGTCAACTTCTGCAGCTCGGCCTCGGCGCGGTGCTCCTCGTCCTCGCCGACGTCGCCATCCTTCTTCATCTCGCGCATGTCGCCGTTGACGTCGCGGCGGATGTTGCGGACCGCGACGCGGCCCTCCTCGGCGACGCCGTGGATCACCTTGACCATCTCGCGGCGGCGCTCCTCGGTCATCTCGGGGATCTGCAGGCGGATCACGTTGCCGTCGTTGTTCGGGGTCAGCCCGACGTCGGACTCGTTGATCGCCTTCTC
>DATMCB010000196.1:0-4037 GCA_035558835.1 Solirubrobacterales bacterium | reverse complement strand
GTACGAGGGGGTCTCGCCGGCCGGCTCCCACAAGCCGAACACGGCCGTTGCCCAGGCCTTCTACAACCGGGAGGCCGGGGTCAGAAAGCTCGCGACGGAGACCGGGGCGGGACAGTGGGGGAGCAGCCTGGCGCTCGCCTGCAGGCTGTTCGGCCTCGAGTGCGAGGTCTTCATGGTCGGGGTCAGCTATGACCAGAAGCCGTACCGGCGGGCGATGATCGAGACCTGGGGCGCGACGATCCACCGCAGCCCCTCGGATCTGACCGAGGCCGGGCGCTCGCAGGCCTCGCATCCGACCGGCAGCCTCGGGATCGCGATCTCGGAAGCGGTCGAGGTGGCCGCATCCGCCGACGACACCAACTATGCGCTCGGCTCGGTCCTCAACCACGTCTGCCTCCACCAGACGGTGATCGGCCAGGAGTGCATCGAGCAGCTCGAGCTCGCCGGCGAGTACCCCGACGTCGTCATCGGCTGCGTCGGCGGCGGTTCCAACTTCGCCGGGGTCGCGTTCCCGTTCCTCCGCCGGCGCCTCCGCGAGGGCGGCGCGACGCGGTTCGTGGCGGCGGAGCCGTCCGCCTGCCCGACCCTGACCCGGGGCGAGTACCGCTACGACTTCGGCGACACCGTCGGAATGACGCCGCTGATGCCGATGTACACGCTCGGCCACGACTTCGTCCCGCCCGAGCTCCACTCCGGCGGCCTCCGCTACCACGGCGATTCGCCGCTCGTCAGCGCCCTCGTCAAGGCCGGCGTCGTCGAACCGACGGCGATCGCGCAGACGAGCGCCTTCGCGGCGGCCATCCTGTTCGCCGAGACCGAGGGGATCATCCCGGCGCCGGAGGCCGCGCACGCGATTCGCGCGGCCATCGACGAGGCCGAGGCGGCCAACGAGGCCGGCGAGGAGCGGGTGATCCTCTTCAACCTCTCCGGTCACGGCCACTTCGACATGTCGGCTTACGACGCCTATCACCGCGGCGAGCTCTCCGACCTCGAGTTCTCCGAGGCCGACATGGAGGCAGCGCTGGCGAGCCTGCCCGACACGCCGTCGATAGCCTGACCCGCCCGTGCAGCGCTCACCGAATGCCGTCAAGGTCCTCGTCGGGGCCGCGATCCTCCTGGTCGTGGTCGTCGCGGTCGTCCTGATCGCCCGCAGCGGCGGCGACGGCAGCGACACCGGCACGGTCTCCTCCGACCTCAACGAGAAGCCGACGATCGACGTCCCTTCGGGCTCGCCACCGACCGAGCTCGTCTCGAAGGACATCGTCACCGGCGATGGCGCCACGGCCGAGCAGGGCGACACGGTCAAGGTCCAGTACGTCGGCGTCGACTACGCGACGGGCAAGGAGTTCGACTCCTCCTGGGACAACGGGCAGCCGTTCACGTTCCAGATCGGCGCCGGCAACGTCATTCCCGGCTGGGATCAGGGTGTCGAGGGGATGCAGGTGGGCGGCCGCCGCGAGCTGATCGTCCCGCCCGGCCTCGCCTACGGCGCCCAGGGCTCGCCGCCGGCGATTGCCCCGAACGCGACGCTCGTCTTCGCGATCGACCTGCTCGACGTCCAGTCCGGCGGCGGATCTCAGCCGGCCGGCTGAGTCCACCCGGGCCGCCGAGATCAGTCTTCGAAGAGGGCGTAGCCGTATGCCCCGCGCTTCGACGCCAGCTTCGCGATCGCGATCATCCGCTCGTCGTCGTTCTGCTCGAGGGCGCGGAGGTTGCCGCGGACACGGGCCGCGGCACGGGTGCAGAAGGTATCGGCGATGTAGCGCTCCTGGCCGGATGGCTCGACGCCGTCGTTCGCGAAGATCGAGCTGACGCGGCTCAGCACCGCGACCTGGGCGTAGACGTCGGCGATCGCGTCGGCGAGCCGCTTCTGGGCGAGCTGCCGGTACATCACGTCCTGCTTGTGCTCGCGGATCAGCCCCTCGGTCGCAGCAGCGAGCTCCTTGACCTGGTCGCCGACGGCGTCGGCATGGCCGGCGAGTTCCGGATGAGCCATCGAGATCCGGTCCGGGCGGACCTCGCGCTGGACGCGCCCGGCGACGTAGTCGGCGAGCAGGCCGATCGAGCGGATCGGGTCGTTGAGGCCGATCTCGCCGAGCTCGGATAGCCGCTCGCCGACCGGCTTCATCGCCGAGAGCGCGATGAACGCCCGCATCACGTCGTTGGCGCCCTCGAAGATCGGAAAGATCCGGATGTCGCGGAGGATCTTCTCCCAGGGCCGGTCCTTCATGTAGCCCTCACCGCCGGCGAGCTGCAGCGAGCGATTCGCCGCGTACCAGAGGAACTCGGTGCCGGAGACCTTGCAGATCGCCGACTCCAGCGAGTAGTCCTCGACGCCCTGGTCGACGAGGCCGCAGGTCAGATACGCCATCGACTCGAGCCCGAACAGGTACGAGACCATCCACCCGATCTTCTCCTGGACGAGCTCGAAGTCGGCCAGCGCCTGGCCGAACTGGCGCCGCTCCCTGGTGTGATTGATCGTCAGGTCGAGCAGCTTCTTGGCGGCGCCGACCGACCCGGTGCCGAGACCGATCCTGCCGTTGTTGAGGATGGACATCGCGATCCGGAAGCCGTCGCCCGGATCGCCGAGGACGTTCTCGGCCGGAACCCGGACGTCGTTGAAGTAGAGGCGACGGAGATCGTTGCCGCGCAGCCCCATCGTGTCGTAGCGCTCGCCGACCTCGAAGCCCTTCATCCCCTTCTCGAGGATCAGTGCGATGTGGCGGTCCTTGCCACCGACCTCGGCCCGCGCGAACGTCGTGAAGACGTCGCCCTTCGAGCCGTTGCCGATGTAGCGCTTCTCGCCGTTCAGGACCCAGGAGCCGTCGGCCTGTTCGACCGCGCGCGAGCGCAGGTGGTAGGCGTCCGACCCGGCCTCCGGCTCGGTCAGCGCATAGCCGGCGAGCTTGCGTCCGGCGGCGAGGTCGGGCAGGAAGCGCTCCTTCTGCTCTTCGCTGCCGAACAGTGCGATGCCCTTGTAGCCGATCGACTGGTGGACGCCGAGGATGATCGAGAGCGTCCCGTCGATCTGGGCGAACTGCTCGAAGACGCGCGCGTAGCCGGTCTGCGAGAGGCCCTGCCCGCCGTAGCGCTCGTCGACGTAGAGCCCGCAGAGCCCGGCGTCGCCGAGCTCGCGGATCACGTCGTCGCCGATCCAGCGGTCCTCCTCGACCTTGCGGTGGTCGATCGACTCGCCGATCGCGCGGGCGCGGGCGCAGAGCTCGCGGACCTTGACCTGCTCGTCCTCGTCCGGTTGCGGCCACGGGAAGACCATCTCCTCGTGGATCTCGCCGAGCAGCAGCGACTTCGCGAACGACGATGCGGCCTTGCCGCTCTCCGGCTTCTCGACGACGCTGGATTCCATTGTGCTCCTAGTCCCCTTCGCAGCTTCTCACGAAACCGCTTCGACGCGGTCGGCGATCACCGCGGCCAGCGCCAGCGCCGAGGTCGCGGCGGGGGAGGGGGCGTTGCGAACGTGAACGGCGCGGCCGGTCACCGAGATGGCGAAGTCGTCGACAAGGGAGCCGTCGCGAGCGATCGCCTGAGCGCGGACGCCGGCGTGCGGCGAGCGCTCGACGTCCTCCCGGCGCAGCTCCGGAACGTAGCGGCGGCACTCGGCGACGAACGAGCCGATGCTGACCGCGTGTCGGAGCTCGGCGACGCCGGTCCGCCAGTAGCGCCGCATCATCCGCCGGGTCCCGGTCCAGAGCAGGCTCTCGGCGAGATCGCGCGACACGACCCGGCGCAGCCGGTAGGCATCCCGGGCGCCGGCGAGCAGCGCCGTCGGCCCGAGCAGGACGTTGCCGTGCGGATCGCGTGTCAGGTGCATCCCGAGGAACGGCAGGTCGGGGTCGGGGACCGGGTAGATGCTGGCGCGGACGAGTGCCGCCCGCTCGGGCCGGAGCCGCAGGTATGAGCCGCGAAAGGGGACGATCCGCGGGTCCGGGTCGGCTCCGGCGGCGACCGCGAGCCGGTCGGCCCACGGGCCCGCGCAGACAACGACGGCTCCGGCCTCGGTCCGGCCGAATGCGTGGGAG
>DATMCB010000195.1:0-2198 GCA_035558835.1 Solirubrobacterales bacterium | reverse complement strand
GCCTCTACTCGGTCGGGCTCGCCGTCGCCGGCGTCTTCGTCCTCGCTGACGCCGCCGGCTCCCAGGACGCGGCGCTCTCGCTCGTCAACGGCCGGATGGCCGAGCCGACCGGCTATCCGAACGCGGTCGCGGCGCTGTTCATCGGCGGGTTCTGGCCGGCGGTCCACCTCGCCTCGCGGCGCGAGGTGCCCTGGTTCCTGCGCGGGCTGCTGCTGGCGTCCTCCGGGTTCCTGATCCAGCTCGCGCTGCTGCCGCAGAGCCGGGCATCGCTGATCGTGATCCCGTTCGCCCTCGTTTTCTACCTGCTCGTCACACCGAACCGGATCCGCGCGTCCATCGCCCTCGCCCTCGCGCTCGGCGCCACCGCGCTCGCCGCGCCGACCATCCTCGACGTCTACACCGTCGCCACCGACGGCGGCAACGTCGGGGAGGCGTTCAGCTCCGCCGCCGATGCGATGCTGATCGCCTGCGCGGGGCTGCTCGTCGCCGGGACGCTGATCGGGCTGCTCGACAGCCGCCTGGAGCTGTCCCGGTCGACGGAGCGGACGGCGGGCCGCGTCGGGATCGCGCTCAGCGCCGCCGCAGTGGTCGCCGGGATCGTCATCGGCCTGGCGGCGGTGGGCAACCCGGGCGACTGGCTGAACGACCGCTGGCAGGACTTCAAGGGCGACTACGACAAGGGGGGCTTTCAGACCTCGCGCCTGACCGGGGACCTCGGAAGCGGCCGCTACGACTTCTGGAGCGTCGGCCTCAGCGACGAGTTCGCATCCGCTCCGGTCGTCGGCGAGGGGGCCGACAACTTCGCGGTCGGCTACCTCGAGCACCGCGACACCGACGAGGAGCCATTCTACCCGCACAGCCTCCCGGTCCGGCTCCTCGCCGGGACCGGGATCGTCGGCACGGCGCTCTTCCTGGGCTTCCTCGTGGCCGCGGCCGTCGCCGTCTTCCGGACCAGGCTCCGCTATCCGGACCCGCTCGGACGCGGCGTCGCAGCGGTCGCGCTCGCCGGCGCCGGCTACTTCCTCCTGCACAGCAGCGGCGACTGGCTCTGGACGTTCGCCGGGATAACGATGCCGGTGATCGCCTGGCTCGGCATCGCCGGCGGCGGGATGCGGGGCCGCGAGCCGGTCCGCCCGACGCCGCTACCGCTGCCGGCGCCGGCTCGGATCGGGATGATCGCGGCGACGGCGATCGTCGCGATCGTCGCCGCCGTCTCCCTGGCCCTGCCGTGGATCTCCGCCCGGCTCACCGACAGTGCCGCGTCCGGCTGGCCCGACGATCCGCAGGCGGCGTACTCGCGACTCGACACCGCGCGCGACCTCAACCCGCTGTCGGCCCGGCCCGACCTCGTCGCCGGAACGATCGCGATCCGCAACGACGACCCGACCAGGGCCGCCGCGGCCTTCACCCGGGCAGCCGAGCGCGAGCCGACCAACTGGTATGCACGGATCGAGCTCGGCACCCTCGATCTCGCCGACGGCAAGCGGGGCCGGGGGGTCGCCGAGCTCCACCGCGCCCGCGAGCTGAACCCCGCCGAGCCGCTGATCGCGACCGCGATCCGCCGTTCCAGGGGCAGCAATCCGCTGACGACGGCGGCGATCGACCGCGATCTCCTCGACCGGGTCTGCAGTCGCGTGGGAGCGACCCAGCAGACCCGCTATTGCAAGAATTAGCCACGGACCTAGGAAGTCCTTGTCACGGCCTCGTAGTTGTGTAAGAATGACCGCACCGTTCCCCTAGGCGCCGGCACCGTTCGTCGGGTTTGTCGGTCGGCCAATTGATATTCACAGCACCTGGGGGCTCATGGCCGGTCGCTGGAGAGACACGAGGGAGTACTTCGTGAAGTCGAGAATGATTCTCAGCACGATTGTGATGGTCGTTGCACTCGCGCTCGCCCCTGCCGCGTTTGCGAACAACTCGTCGGTTGGCACCTATGGTGGCGCCGGCGGCGAGGTTGCCGGTTCCGTTTCCGGTGGCAACGCGACCGATCCGGGTACCGCGGCCTCGAACAGCAGCGCGCTGCCGTTCACCGGCCTCGATCTGGAGCTGCTGGCCGGTGGTGGCCTGCTGCTGCTGCTCGGTGGAGTCGGGATGGCTCGTATGGCCGCCCGCCGGGAGGACGCCGTTTAGCGCCCGACCGACCGGTTCCGGGGAACTGCTTGGGCCGGATGCCGTCGCCTCGTGCGGCGGCATCCGCT